>NZ_NCFJ01000414.1:0-2260 GCF_002281105.1 Polynucleobacter sp. 35-46-11 | reverse complement strand
TTATTTGGACCAGAAACTCCAGCGCTCTATGGCTCGGTTGGCAAGTCAATTGCGATCACAGCCAATCTCGCATGCTCACCTTGTGTCAGTGCCGCCAATCATCGTAAGACACCGTGCCATGACAATGTCTGTATGCAGGCCATCACTGTCACTCAGGTGCTGGAGAAGATGGTGCATCAACTCAATGAAGCTGATCAAGAGCGAGCACGCTAATTCGCATGACTGAGCAGCGCAAGTCGATTTTTGCAATTGCCTCGATTTGGGTTTGGTGCATCCCATTTCTGCCGCTTGGCCTAGCAATTGCTATTTATTTTGGTGAACTGCAAACCCCAACGTTTTTATTCATTAATCGCTATACCCAGATCCTGCCCGATACCCTATGGACCTGGCTTACTTTTATTGGCAATGGTTGGGGCATCTTTGCTTTGTGCTTCCCACTCTTAGTACTAGCGCCTCGATTACTCTGCGCTGGACTATTGGCCTCTCTGATTGGTGGCGCTTTTAGCCAAATCATTAAACCTTTTTTAGCCCTTCCCCGTCCTGCAGGCGTCTTAGCTTTAGAAGATTTCTATCGCATAGGCGAGCCTTTACTGCATAGGGCAATGCCATCAGGTCATACGATTACTGCTTTTGCAGTGGTTTCTGGAATCTACTTTGCCAGCGATCGAAATAACAGAACTTCCTTGTGGTGGATTTTTATCATTGCTGGCTTTGCTGGTATCTCTCGAAACGCGCTGGGCGCTCACTGGCTTACCGATGTCCTAGCGGGTTGCGCAATTGGACTATGGTCTGGAATGCTGGGGGCGGGATTAGCCAGGCTTATTCCAGAGACCAAACTAGCTGCCAATCAGATCGGGCCGCGCTTACTTGCCCTAGGTGGGCTTGCCACAATCTATGTACTTCTCACTCAAACTCTAGACTCAGAGCTCAATCAATCTTTGCAATATGCTTGCGTGGCATTAATCAGCATTACTTTGGCTTTATTTATTAAAGCGCAAAAACCTAGGGCCATATAAAGATGTTTAGTTATCGCCATGCTTTTCATGCGGGTAGCCATGCCGATATTCTGAAACATCTTGTGATGATTCAGCTGGTGGAATATCTACAAGAAAAACCAGGCGCCCTCACTATTGTTGACACCCATGCTGGTGCTGGTATCTATAGTCTGATTGACGGTTTTGCGGCAGTCAGCAAAGAAGCAGATCAAGGCATTTATCGCTTAGCCAAATTTGCAGAGACCAATCCCGTAAGTCCAGGCATTGCCAATTATCTCGAGTACATTCGAGCTGAGAATTCTGGCGATGAGATCACAATCTATCCCGGCTCCCCATTTATTTTGGCGCGCTTACTCAGAACACAAGACCGCTTGAAGCTCTTTGAATTACACCCAAAAGAGATTGATATCTTGCGCCACAATATCAGCGAGCTCAAACAATCAAGGCAAATTGATATCTATGCAGAGGATAGTTTTGCAAGATTAAAAGGATTGATGCCACCGCCCAGTAGGCGTGGACTTGTTTTGATTGACCCCTCTTACGAGGATAAGCAGGACTACCGTTATCTTGAAACGGCGATGGAGGAAGCACTACAACGCTTCGCTACTGGATGTTATGCAATCTGGTACCCATGCCTCTCCAGACGAGAATCAGCAGCCCTACCCGATCATATGAAAAAGATTGCGGCAGCCCATAAACGCTCTTGGTTACTTGTTGAGTTACGGGTTGAGAACGCACCTAAAGAACGTCGACTTCAGGCAAGCGGCATGTTCATCATCAACCCACCATGGACTCTAGAAAAGCAATTGGCTGAAAGTCTGCCTATTCTGGTTAAAGCGCTGGGGCAAGATAGTGGCGCTGGATTTGTATTAAAGAGTTTTGAGGCTTAAGCTTTAAACCTCAGGACCTTACTCCTGGACCTGAATCATCACTTCATTGCGACGCATAAAAGGTAAAGTCCAAGGCGGGTTGTAGCGGGCAAACTGAGGTTCACCGCTTGGCTTTAAATTCTTCAACTTAATCCACTCTCGTAATGCTTGGGTTTTTTCTTCTACCTTCTCTTGATTGTAAAAACCAGAGAAGATAATTACTGCCCTTTTTTCTGCGGGTACTTCTCTGATTTTGACTTGCGGATCCAATGGTTTTGGCAAGCTCGCTAAGGTGTACTCTGCAGGCATCACAAACGATACCGTCCATTGATTGCCCGCATTATCGGGGGATTTGCTACTCTCAATCCCTACGGGAGCAGTCATCGCAATCTTTGC
>NZ_NCFJ01000053.1:0-18017 GCF_002281105.1 Polynucleobacter sp. 35-46-11 | reverse complement strand
CTGATGATTGGCACTCTGCTTGGCTTTTAACCGTTCCTGTAATCGCTGTAGAAATTCGCTCAAAGTAACAAAATACCTATAAAATTTGGATTAATCCGATTCAGTTTAAATCATTGAAAGCGCTATGTTTATTTCTCGCTGGCTAGGCCAAAAATCTCCTTCTCAATGGCTCAATTTGCGTTTTCGCTCGCTCTTCGCGCAAAGCAAATTACAGCGCCCGGCAAGAACCTCTTGTGCTGGAGAGGCTGGCTTTACTCTGATTGAGATTATGGTGGTGATTGCTATTATCGGTATCTTGGCTACCTTGATCGTTCCGAAGATCATGGGGCGCCCAGATGAAGCCCGAGCTACTGCAGCAAAGCATGATGTCGGCACGATTGTGCAGTCTCTCAAACTCTATCGTTTGGATGTAGGACGCTATCCTACTACCGAGCAAGGAATTAAAGCCTTAGTAGAAAAACCGACTTCAGAACCTGTGCCACAGAACTGGAAAGCCGGCGGATATTTAGATTCTTTACCAAAGGACCCTTGGGGCAATCCATACCAATACACCAATCCTGGTACCAAGAGCGAGATTGATGTCTTTAGCTTTGGTGCGGATGGCAAAGCGGGCGGTACGGGAAGTGATGCGGACTTAGGCAATTGGCAGTAAGCATCACCAATACCTTTTTTAGAAAGTTTTTGGTAAAGACCAAAAATTCTGCTGGAGAAGCGGGCTTTACTCTCATTGAAATCTTAGTAGCCTTAGCTATTTTTGCCATCGTGATGGGTGTAGCAGTCTTAGCTATACCCAATCATGACAATCGTTACTGGCAAGACAATCTTGATCAATTGGTGGGCTCGCTCAATATGGCGCAAGAAGAAAGTGCCATGTCCGGTATGCCCATTGTGGCTCAGGTTGATTCTGCTGGGTGGCGATTTTTCTCGCCCGGCACCAATGTTTCTGCTTCTGCTTCCGCTGCAGGCATACCCATCACCAGTACGAGTGGCTTAATGCCGGATGTGTACCGCCCTCAAGCCTGGCATAAGCCGGTAGAGATGGCTCCTTTGCAAATCACATTGGGTGGTGAGCAGATTACGCAAGCGATGCAAATTCCGATTAAACAAGAAAACCGTCAGGCTATTTTGTCGCGTAAAAATAATGGACGCTTTAGTTGGATTGCGAGCACTGCACCATGAGTCCCATGAGTCCATTGTGTAGCAATCAAAAAGGATTTGCACTCATTGAAGTCTTAGTGGGTTTAGCGGTATTAAGTATTGCGCTGATGGCGGGTATGCGCGCTATTGCTCAAGGCGCTGATACGCAACTGGCAATCTCACAGCGAACCATGGCCTTATGGAGTGCCGATAACCTGTTGATGGGTTTGCGCATGAATCGAGCGTGGCCAGAAATGGGTACGACCACTGTGAGCTGTCCCCAAGCTACTTACATTTTTGTTTGCCAGCGTAAGGTTCTAGATACTCCCAACCCCGGCTTTAGAAGGGTTGAAGTAACCGTCTATCTGGCTAGCCCAGGTAGTGCTGATATCGCTAGTGGTCCTCGCTTAGCCTGGCTCACCACCGTTATTCCCAATCCAACTGGTAGGGTGATGTGATGCCCTGTTGCCATCTTCAAAATAAGCCGGGATTATTGCGGGGTAAGTGGAGATGATATCCATAGATCCAATTATGGATTAATATTACTCCATATATAAAGTAATCTTATTAATTCATCAATCAAGCTATGAACCTAGCCATGAACTCAGCCTATACATATACCTACCCCAAAAGTCGCTTTGAGCCGGCGATAGTGATTAACCTCAATTCCGTCGAAGAGAGAGCACGCCTATCCTCTTCTGCTACCAAGGCCTTTTTTAATATCGTCAACCAATGGCAAATTAAAGATGAAGATGCCCGTGAACTGCTCGGCGGTCTTCCAAGTAGTAGTTTTTATGAGCTCAAAAAAAATCCCAACAAGACTTTAGATGTAGATCGACTAACGCGTATTTCTTATCTGATTGGTATTTATAAGGCGCTTCATATCTTGCACGGCGACACATTGGCTGACGCTTGGGTGAAGATGCCAAATCAACATCGTCTATTTAAGGGCGCCTCTCCATTGGCATTGATGGAGTCAGGTGGCATTGTGGCAATGCAATCCGTTAGAGCATTGCTTGATGCAAGGCGCGGTGGGATTTGATGCTGACAGACATTCCAAGAACCTTACTTCGGCAATATGATTTGCACCGCCTCATTCCATCGAGGTTTGCTGAGGACGAAGATTCGGTTTTAACTCCCATTGCTGACAATGAGGATCACTTAAAGGATCTTTTTGAGTTGGACAATGCAACGAATCAAAGACTGCTAGCAGAATCTGACCGCTTGCCGGGAATTGGAGTTGACGAGCTTGTTTTTGGAATTCCCAATTTTCGAGTGATCAACGCTGCTTTCGCTTATCCAAGACCAGAAGGTAGTCGATTCAATGGACCAGATAGAGGGGCTTGGTATTGCTCCTTTGAGTTGAATACCGCCTTAGCTGAAGTGGTATTTCATAAGACAGTTGAATACGCAGAAATTAATTACTTTCACGATAGCGTGACTTATCAACTTTACCTAGCTGATTTTGCCTGTGAGTTTCATGACATCAGGCGCTGGGATGCTCGGGAGCAGTATTTAGATTCGCACAGCTACCAAGACTCACAACTCCTAGCTGACCAGTTGTTAGAGGATGGCTCCCTGGGAATTATTTACCCTAGCGTTCGTAAGATTGGCGGGACTAATCTCGCCTGCTTCAGGCCCGCCCTTGTTGGGGATGTTCGCAAAACAGAGCGGTTTGAATTGTCATGGTCGGGAAGTGAAGATCCAGAAATAATCAAGATAGGTGATGGAAAACAATAATCATCCACAAGAGCAGGGCTTTGCACTGATCGAGATGATCGTGGCTTTAGTCATCATGGCAATAGTGGGTTTAATGGCATGGCGTGGCATGGATGCCATGATTCGGGGGCGCGAGACCATTGATCGCCGCGCCAATCTAGATGCTAGCTATTTTCAGCTGGTCAACCAGTTCGAGCGCGATTGCCAAGAGAGTTTGCGCCGCGATGAGATTGCACCTTTGTTTTCTGCTGGAAACGCATCAGCCATTTCTAGTCTAGCTGCTGGTGCAAAAAATATTTGGTGGGTACGACGCTATCGTGCCGACAACCAAGATGCTTGGATGATTGTAGGTTATGGCATGGCGCCTGCGGGCCTACAGCGTTTAACCAGTAGACCATTGCTGCGCAGAAGTGATGCTGGAACTTTGTGGGCTAGCATTAGTCGGGACCCTGATTTAATTTCTACTGAATTATTGGTCAGTGTTGAAGTGCCGATGATTGTGCGGCAAGCCTTTCAGGTGCAGACTTCGGTGATTAGTGGTGCAGGTGGAAACGGTATTAGTGCTAGCGGAACTGGTGCCGGTATAGGCATAGGCATAGGCATAGCCAGTCCAACTGCCGGCAATACCCCAATTAGCAACGTCTATCCCGACCCCCAGGGGGTCACGATGCAATGGTGGATTAAAGATCAGGCATTGCCCATCAGTCGGTCTTGTTTGATGGGGGGAGCATTGTGATGATGCGACCGTCTTCTAAGAATGAACAGGGCTCCGCAACAGTCACCGCCTTAATTGTGGTGGGCGTTGCTGCGGTGATGTTGGCTGGACTAATGTGGCGTCAACAAATTCAGATACGCTCTCTTGAAAATGCACGTGATCTGGTTCAGGTGCGGTGGTTGCAACGCGCTGCAATTGACTTTGCACGCTTGGTCTTAGTTGAGGATCAACGCAGCACACAATATGACCACTTGGGCGAAACCTGGGCGCTGCCATTAGCGGACGGTAAGGTAGCTGACTTTTTAAAGAATGCCGATGTTCCGGATGAGATTGCTGCCGTGACCCTGCGTGGACAACTGACCGATGCGCAAAGTCAGTTCAATTTGAATAATTTATGGGACAAGGATTTCAAGGGGGTGAATGCCGCTGGGGTTCAAGAGTACGGACGCTTATTGGAAGCGGTTGGGCTTGATCGTGGTTTAGCTCAGCTCACAGCCCAGGGTGTCCTTCAGGCAGATATGCCTTTATATGACCTAGATGGACTGTTAAGTCTGCCTGCATACAATCCAATGATTTTGGAGAAAATAAGACCTTTTGTAGCCATCTTGCCAGTATTAACAACAGTTAACATTAATACAGCTCCTCCTGAGGTGCTTATGGCGGCACTTTCTGGGCTTAGCAGGTCTGCCGCAGCCAGTTTTGTCCAACAGCGCTCCACTAGCCCAATGAAGAGTTTGGATGAAATGACTGGGCTGTTAAATAGGATGGGCCTTGCCCAAGGCGTCACCATCGATGCCACCCTGGTGGATGTGCGCTCACAATTTTGGCTGGGACGCACAGAAATTCACCTCGGAAGGGGTATATTTGTGAGCTCTGCTTTAATCCAGCGCTCTCAAATTCCATTACCTAGTGGGAATTTAACGCAGGTCATTTGGAGTCGCACTGGCAAAACAGCAATCGAATGAGTTTATTAATCGTACGCGCACCTCTTAAGCCATTGAATGGCAGTACTGCCAGTTCCGCAAGCGACTGGCAGGATTTGGCATGTGCCGAGCGTTTTGAGTGGTGCTTGGTAGAGGATGGTGAATTTGCTGAAGGCGCTGTTGTTGTTACCGGCACCGGCACTGGAACTACTGACTCCATGCCCTATGCAGATCAAGCCCTAGTCTTGATGCCCACCCTTGATGTACGTTTGATTGAAGCAAAAGTACCACTCGCAAACGCCAAAAAATTACAGCAAATTCTTCCGAATTTAGTGGAGGAATATTTATTAGGTGGTGCTGAGGCACTTGCCGTTCAGGCTTTTCCACCGGTACCCGGCAAGCCCGCTTTACAAAGAACTTTAGCGCTGATTGATCGCGCTTGGTATGCCTGGCTCACTAAGCAGTTAGAAGGCTTGCTTTGTCCTCGAGTGCGCTTAATTCCGGACTGTTTGGTTTTGGATTTAGTGGCCAGTGGCGACTCTTCGGTGGCACCATCAACCAGCTTTATGCGAGACGACGGTAATGTCATTCTGAGTAGGCGCACTGGTGAGCAACTGGGGGTGGGCTGGATTGAGCGGGAAAATCTGGAGCAAGGCGTTCAGTTGCCAAGTAGCTTGGGGCCAGATGCCAGCGCACAAGCATTTATTAAAGTGAATGCTAGCAGTAAATCAGCAAACTTTGCCCTCAATTTATTACCCAATAGCTTTAGAAAGCAGAGCGGTAAATCGAGTCTCTTTAATCTTGCGCAGATTTCTGGAATGCTGGGACGCCAAGCTTCGGCAGGCGCAGAGGGTGATGCATCGGCCATGTCTTGGGCGGATCCCGTCCTATGGCGCCGCCCTCGGCAATGGCTAACTATCACTCTTGCTACGATGATCCTAGGATTTGGATTGCATTTAACTTGGCTGGCAATTGATGACTGGCGCTGGACCAAGCGCATGGAATTGCTCGCTGCTCAATCGCTGACTTCAGCCTCTGTTGCTGATTTGACCAAAAGTAATCCCAACCCTACTGCAAGTGCTGTACTGGGAGCATTTATTGAACAGGTGACTCGCGAGCAACGTCGCCAAGGTGCTGTGACAGATGCTGATTTTGCTTCGATGGCAGCCAAGCTGCAGCAATTAAAAGCCAGCTTTGGAGCAGATGTCTTGCAGTCTATTGAATACGATGGTTATGGCATGAATTTTGAATTCAAGCCCGGTGCAGTAAAGCAAAGCTCAGCTCAAGTGCTTGAGCAAGCCAGAATGCTTGGCCTGATGGTGAAGTCTTTAGAAGTGAACCGCTATCGCTTAGAGCCCTATGCGGGTTTATCGGATGCGGTCGGTTCAGGCGGGGGTTCTTGATGAATCGATCCTCTCAACAAACTCTGCAAGAAAAGTTGCTAGCCGCACTCAAGCGCTTCAAGGAGCTTTGCACTAAAGATTACTCTTTGCATGACCTGAAGAATTTAGGCGCAAAAGCAAAAGGCCTCAAGGAAACACTCTCGCAGATTTCTGTTCCATCTGATATGACTGGCGGCCTTCTGAAATCCAAACAGCGCTGGGATCTGAATCCTATTCTGGGTGTCTTGAAGACATTTGCAGTGCGTCAACGTTATCTATTTTTAGTCCTATTAGGTCTAGTGATGGCATTGCTGCTGCATCGGTTTGTGCTGGCACCCTATGAAGCTCAAATCGAATCTCAATTGATGATGCGTCCTGCACAGTGGTCGCAACTTCAGAGCTTAATCAAGCTTTCTAAGGCTAACCCTGCATCATCTCTTTCCATCGCGTCTACCGTGACACCGCTAGATGAGATGGAGCTGCAAAAGGTCAGAAGTGTTTTGACTGCTCGTGGCCTCAAGCCTGCCGTGCTTCGATTGACAACCGACAACCCCCCGCGCCTGGAAATTCAGGTCAGCGATGCAATGTTCTCAGTTGTATTAGATGTATTAGACGAATTACGCAGTACTTGGCGCCTCTATCCAACACAAATGAATGTGGTTTCTGCAGCTGGTCCTGGGGTGGTTAACGTCAGCGCTACCTTATTGCAATTTAGCTCTCAGCCTGGTGTGGGAGCAAGACAATGAAGCTCCGATTAGATCTGACACGCCAGCGCCTACCTAAATGGATCTGGGTGGTACTGGTATTGGCGTGTGCCTGGGTCGTGATTCGTCAAATGCCAGTTGCTTGGGTTGGCGGTGCCTTGGCATCCCAGACTGCTTGCAGGGTAATGCTGGAACAGCCTATCGGTACGATTTGGCAGGGAAGTGCCGCACTAGCGTTTTCAGAGCCCAATGCTTCTGAGGGTGGATGCAGGGAGCCTATGTCCGTTACCGAACGTTTCCACTGGGAGACCTCCTGTAAGCTCGTCTCATTGACTTGCCAGTCAGAAATTCAGTTTGCGGCATTAGAGCAAGCGCAGCAGATTGGGTGGCGCCTAGGCCAGGTGTCCATAGCGGCAAATGAAATTAAGCTTCCTGCCAATGTTTTGGAGGGTTTAGGTAATCCGTGGAGCACTTTACGACCGCGGGGTGGATTGGGTGCCCGCTGGACTGATCTGAATATGGCGACCATGGGGGACTCTGAGGGTGCTGGAGTGGATTCTTCGGGTGTAATTCGAATTATCATCAGTAACTTGAGTAGTCCCATTAGCCCTGTAAAGCCATTGGGTAGTTATGAAATTGCCGCCAATATCGCTCCAGACGGCCTGACTTGGACTTTGTCCACTACAAGTGGCCCACTGTTATTAAAGGGACAGGGTGGGGCGGCTAAGCAATCTGGAATGTATTTTTCAGGTGAGGCCTCCGCCTCTCCCGAAGCGCAAGAATCATTAATCGGTTTATTGTCTTTGTTGGGTAAAAAAGAAGGCGATGCGTATCGCTTGAAGTTTTAAGTTCTTTAGAAAATAGGTATGCAAACAGTGTTGAGTCATCTTCAAAAGAATTTTCAGAGGCGTTTAGTGCAGCTCGTGGTGGTCTGCGTCGCCGGTGAAAGCATGCTCCTGCCCTTAGCATACGCACAATTCAATTCTCCGCAATCGAATATCGCAGTGCCCGATGAAGGTAGTGTGACTTTGTCATTCTCAAACGCTGATATTGAATCCGTAGCCAACGTCTTAGCAAAGGCAACGGGCCAAACTATTTTGGTCGACCCTAAAGTGAAGGGCACGATTAACCTGATTAGCAATAAGCCTCTCACCAAGTCCAAAGCATTAGATGCTTTTTCAACTGCATTGCGTACTTCTGGTTTTGCATTGGTTGATGTGAGTGGTGTATACCGCGTGGTTGCTGCAGCGGATGCCAAGTTGATTAGTAATTCAGTAACGACCGGCAAAGGTAAGCAGGACGGTGATCAAATTATTACGCGCGTCTTTAGGCTCAACTTTGAGTCTGCCAACAATCTATTGCCTGTATTGCGCCCCTTGGTGTCGCCTAACAATACAATCAATGCCTACCCTGGCAACAACACGATTGTGATCACCGATTACGCCAGCAATATCCAGCGTATTTCGAAGTTAATTGAATCGATTGATGCGCCGACATCAAGTGATGTGCAAAGTATTAAATTGCAATATGCGATCGCTACCGATATGGCGACGATTTTAAGTAAGGTGCTCGATACCGCTACCACTGGTGGTGCTGATCCATCACTGAAGACGATGATTTTGGCTGAGCCCAGAAGTAATTCGATTTTGGTGCGCGGTGCAAGTGCTGAGCGTATTCGGCAGATTCGGATATTGGTTGCACGCTTAGATGTGCCAACTGCAAACAACGGAAACATTTGGGTAGTACCGCTGAAAAATGCCGAAGCAACTAAATTAGCGGTCACTTTGCGTGCGATCGTTGCAGCAGATGCAAGCTTATCTGCGCAAGTGGGTAGCGCTCCTGGCCAACCGGGATCCGCTAATCCTGCTGCCAACTTAAATCAGCCGCAGGCTAATCAACAAAATACTGCGCCAGGTGCAATGGGTTCTAGTGCGGCAACCTCAGCATTAACCAGCTCCAGTAATCCTACAACCGGCGGCATTATTCAGGCAGAGCCAGCAACCAACTCCATCATTATTACTGCCAGTGAGCCTTTGTATCGCAATCTACGCCATGTCATTGAGCAATTAGATCGCCGTCGTACACAGGTTTATATTGAATCCCTCATTGCTGAGGTGAGCTCTACCAATGCAGAGGAGTTGGGTATTCAGTGGCAAGGTCTAGTCGGTTCAGGCAATCAGAACGTGGGCTTTGGCGGCACTAACTTTACGAATGCTGCGGGACAAACAGGATCAAATATTCTGGGCCTAGGCTCGAATGTAAACAATATTCTCAATCCTGGTAATCCATCTGGTGTCCCTATTCCGCCGGCGCCTGGATTGAACTTGGGTATGTTGACCAAATTCAATGGCACTTATGGAATGTCTGCCTTGTTAACTGCTTTGGCAACAACGCAAGGCACCAATATTCTGTCGACACCAAACCTCATTACCTTGGATAACGAAGAGGCTCGTATTGTGGTGGGTCAGAACGTACCAATCATTACGGGCTCTTATGCTCAAACTGGCTCGACCAGTACGGTGACTCCATTTCAGACCTATACCCGTCAAGACGTCGGTTTAACTTTGCGTGTGCGCCCACAAGTATCCGATAACGGCGTTGTGAAGATGCAGATTTACCAGGAAGTCTCCTCTATTTATAACCAGAGTTTTGCCTCCGGCATTATTTTGAATAAGCGCAATATCGAATCCAATGTCTTGGTCGATGATGGTCAGATTATTGTCTTGGGCGGCCTGATCGAAGATAAATATAACGATGGCTCAAGCGGTATTCCATTCTTAAAAGATATTCCCTGGATTGGCGCGCTCTTCCGCTCGGATGCCAAGACCCGCACCAAAACCAATCTGTTGGTATTTATTCGTCCTTACATCTTGCGTGATAAGGATCAAACAGCAGATATCACTACGAATCGCTTGAACTTAGTGCAAAAAACAGAAGATCAATTTAAGCAGGCTCCTATGCTCTTGCCTAAAGAAGACTTATCGCAGATCTCTGATTTAGAGTCACCACTGATACCACCGGGCAAGCCGGTAGATCCGACACCTAATAACCTACCGTCTTCTGGATTGACTAAGCCAATTCCAGTGCGCCCTTCTAATGCGCCAGATTTAGTAGCGCCGATTCCAATCACGATTCAATAATGTCGCGACTTCCTCGCATCCCCTTTGCTTATGCAAAGGCGAATGAGATCCTCTTAAAAAAGAGCGAGGATCCAGAAGGGGTACCGACATTAATTCATAGTGCTAATACCGATCTATCGGTTGTGCAGGAAGTTTGCCGTCTCGTGGGGCCAATTCATCGAGTCGAGCAAACCAGTGAGCAGGTATTGGAAGCGCTCAATGCTGCCTATGCTGAAGGCGATCTCAATGCCTCTCAGGTGGTGGATGAAGTAGAGGAGGCAGTGGATCTTTCTCGCCTCTTACAGGAGATGCCGGTCTCTGAGGATTTATTGGAGATGAATGACGATGCTCCGGTAATCCGCATGATCAATAGTCTACTGAAGCAGGCTAGTCGAGATGGTGCATCTGATATTCATTTGGAAGCATTTGAGCGTAAATCACTAGTGCGGTTTCGGGTGGACGGTAACTTACGCGATATCGTGGATATGCGACGTGATCTTCATGCTGCTCTGGTATCTCGCATCAAAATCATGGCATCTTTGGACATTGCAGAAAAGCGTATGCCACAAGATGGCCGCATCTCCCTTCGTGTGGGTGGCCGTGCCATCGATGTGCGCGTTTCTACATTACCCACTTCGCATGGCGAGCGCGTGGTGTTGCGTTTACTAGAAAAAAACTATGACCGCCTCGATTTGCGTGCTCTAGGCATGGCTGAAGATACCTTCACTCAGTTTGATCAACTCATACATCGTCCGCACGGGATTGTGTTGGTAACGGGTCCAACTGGTAGCGGTAAAACCACCACTTTATATGGCGCTCTATTGCGCCTGCGTAACAAGATCAACAACATCATGACGGTGGAAGATCCGATTGAGTACAACCTCGACGGTATCGGCCAGACCCAGGTGAACTCTCGTATTGATATGAACTTTGCCAGAGCGCTACGCGCGATCTTGCGTCAGGATCCGGACATTGTGATGATTGGTGAGATCCGTGACTTAGAGACAGCGCAGATTGCAGTACAAGCTTCATTGACTGGACATTTGGTCTTAGCTACCTTGCATACCAACGATGCGCCTTCTGCAGTAACGCGTTTGATCGATATGGGAATCGAACCCTTCCTACTCTCTTCGACTTTACTGGGTGTATTGGGACAACGCTTGATTCGTCTCTCCTGTGCTGCTTGTGGCGGTAAGGGCTGCGCTGTGTGCGGCGACTCTGGATATAGTGGGCGCGCTGGTATTTATGAGCTCATGACTACCAATGAAAAGATTCGTGAGCTCGTACACCAACAAGCTTCTGAAAGTGATATTCGTAAACAGGCACTGCTTGGTGGCATGCGCACTTTGGCTGATGACGGTAAGCGCTGGGTTGCGCAAGGCAAGACCACGCCTGAAGAAATTCTCCGGGTTACCGGTTCAGTGGAATTGGACTAAAAATCTATGGCACGCTATCGCTTTGAAGCTCTGACTTATGCTGGCAAGAGCGAGCGTGGCAGCGTCGATGGTGAGAGTGTGCGTGCAGTACGCCAGGCCCTGATGGCCAAACAGTTAGTGCCGGTTTCTATTGAACTCGAAACGGAGTGGGGCAAGCAACGGTTCTGGAACAAATGGTTTTCAGAGAACAAGCCTCTAAGCCGAGCTGATCTGACATTAATTACCAAGCAGGTAGCAATTTTGGTGAGATCAGGCGTACAAATTGATGAAACTTTATCTGTGCTTGCCGAAGAAAGTAGTCAAGCTCATGTGAAAGCAGTACTGCAGGCAGTAGTCGCTGAGTTACGCGCGGGTTTGCCACTATCAAAAGCGATTGCCACACAACCCCTTTCATTTGATCCTTTATATCAAGGGGTAGTGGGTGCAGCAGAACAGTCAGGCAAGATGGGTCAGGTCTTGACTCAATTGGCTGAGTTTTTAGAGAAGCGACAAGCTCTGAAGAATAAGGCTTTGGGCGCGCTAGCGTATCCAGCCATGTTGACTGGCGTTGCCTTCATGATCGTGTTATTCCTGATGACTTACGTCGTACCCCAAATTGCGAGAGTATTTCAGAATACCAAGCAGGCGCTGCCATTTTCAACTCGCTTCATCTTGGCACTTTCAGAGTTCTTGATGAATTGGGGTTGGCTACTAGTCATCGCGATGGTTGGCGCAGTCTTTTATGCTCGGCGCGCTTTGGCCAATCCAGAGTTTCGCCTCAAGGTCGATCGCGTACTACTCAACTTCCCCTTGATTGGTCCACTGCTATTAGGTTTTGAGACCGCGCGTTTTGCTAATACGATGGCCATGCTGGTCGCAGCTAATGTACCTATATTGACCGCATTACATAGTGCGCGAGATACTTTAAATAACACGGTATTGCGTGCAGCGATTGATTCAACTGAGGGGCGTCTGCGTGAGGGTACAAGCTTGGCTAGGGCGTTAGGTAGCCAGGGTGTGTTTTCACCGATCTTGATTCACCTGATACGCTCTGGGGAAGCTTCCGGAAAGTTGGCTGAGATGCTGAAATATGGCGCAGAAAATGCTGAGCTTGAGTCTGAACAAAAAACAAAAATATTCACCAGTTTATTAGAGCCTTTATTAATTCTATTAATGGGCTTAATGGTTTTAGGAATTGTGATGGCAGTGATGCAACCAATATTGGAAATGAATTCAGGGGTGAGGTAAACAAATGCAAATACTAATCATGACCGGTCCACATAGCCGTGTAAGAGAAATCACATTGACAGCACGTCACCTGGTTTTTGGTGGAGCAACTGTTCTTGCCTTATTGTGTGGCGCTAACTGGATGGTCAGTTCAGTAAATAATGAAACCAAAGACCTGCTTCATGCAATGGAGAAGAAAGAGCTTTTAGAGAAACGTTTTTCTGCCAACTCTGAAGATGACTATGAGACGAAGTTGATGGAGCTGCAAGCCCGCCTAGAGGATGCTCAGCGTAATCTGGATCAGTTGGATGCATTGCGAACTCAGTTAATGCGTTCCAATGGTCAAGTTAGCGCAGTCAATCTGAGTAATGCTGATTTTGGTAATGCCCAGGGCGGCCCATTAAAACCCTCTAACGTGACGATTAATCTAGGCAATCAAGATGAGCAATATGGCGCACGCTTGGATCGTACGGTTCAGGATTCCATTGCCTTCAGTACACGCGTTCAAGAAATGCAAAAATCGCTTACCCATACCTGGGATGTGGCAAATTCAATTCCGACAGCATCCCCCTTGTCCTTGATGCCGCAGGCTTCAAGTGGCCTTGGTTATCGAGCAGACCCTTTTACTGGTAAGGTAGCTTGGCATGAAGGAACAGACTTTCCTGCGGCTTATGGCACACCAATCCTGGCCACTGCGGACGGCACCGTCATTCGTGCGGCCTGGGATGAAGAGTATGGCTACGTAGTTGATGTGCAGCATAAAAATGCAGTAGTTACTCGCTATGCGCATGCGCAAGAGCTTTTGGTAAAACCGGGTGACTTTGTGAAGCAGGCGCAAGCGATCGCAAAGGTAGGCTCTACTGGCCGCTCTACCGGACCCCATTTGCACTATGAGGTTCTTAGAAACGATCAATCTATAGCTAGAAACTAATCTTCTGAAGTCTTAGTTAATTAGTCGGTTTATTGCAATTTAACTAGGCATTGGATTTTGAATCTCATATCCCTCTTAAGGCACTAAGCTCAAAAATAAATACTCAAAGAAAATAATCAGATGGACTACTCCTTGAAGCAGGGTAGTCCTGCCGATTGCTAAGGTCAGTGCTCCAATAAAGAAGGAGAGATACATCAGCGTCATATTCAGTGAGCTAATTCCTAGGCTGAGTGGTAAATCAAACAAGATGGCAAATGCAGCGACAGTGGGAATAGTTAGCCCAATACTTGCAAGGGCGGAACCCAATGCTAAATTCAGACTGCTTTGCAAGCGATTAGCTCGCGCAGCTCTTACGGCTGCATAGCCTTCAGGTAAAAGTACGAGCATTGCAATCGCAATACCAATCACAGTTTTTGGGGCTCCAGCCGCTTTAACGCCGGCCTCTATTACGGGATTGAGCCCCTCCGCTAGGCCAACAACTATTGCTAAAGAAATCAAAAGTAAAAATAGACTTGATACAGTTTTAAGATTACTAGGCTTATCTGCATGAACGTCGCTATTGGTTTTCATAGCCGTTTCTTTTGGCAGGTAATAATCGCGATGGCTAACAGTCTGGAAAAATATAAAGGCACCGTATAGGGCGAAAGAGGCAATGCCCGCAAATGCAAGCTGACTCTTTGTAAAATCAGGCCCCGGGGTGCTTACCGTCACCATTGGCATGACCAAAATGAAGGTCGCTAAGGCAGTTAAGACTGCCAATGCAGAGTTGGTACCTTCGTTACGAAAGGACATCTCATGGTGCTTAATTCCACCCATGAAAATACATAAACCAATTACACCATTTATAACAATCATGACTGTGGCGAAGACTGCATCACGCGCAATAAATTCTGAGCCCTCGTGGCCCGCTAACATCATGGTGATAATGAGTGATACTTCAATAATAGTAACGCTAATCGCCAGCACTAATGTTCCATAGGGCTCTCCAGTTTTATGCGCGATAACCTCAGCATGGTGGACGGCAGATAAAACCGCGCTAATAAGCGTGATCCCCATCAAAGCAATAAACCAAGTTTGATTCAGGAGTGGGGCTAAGAAGTCCATGAAAGTAATCTTTACGGTGAAAAATGCAAATGCTCGTTAATATAGATAAATTCTATACGGGCGAGAGGAGTGGGCCTATTTTAAGATAATTTATATGGCTCATTTAGCAAGCTTGCTCAACATTTATAAAGATTGATATGAAGGCAATAATTTTATTTGGACATGGCGCTCGCGATGTTCGTTGGCGTGAACCATTTGATCGCTTGGCACTACTATGGAAGGTGCAGTACCCAGATACTGCGGTGGAGCTAGCTTTTTTAGAGATGATGGAGCCGAATTTGGAGCAGGCAATCTCTTCCTTAGGGGGTACTGGCGTTACTGAGATCGTGATAGTGCCAGTCTTTTTTGGGCAAGGTGGTCATTTACGCAATGATTTCCCCGTCCTGCTATCCGCTTGTCAGGATAAATTCCCGGCAATGAAATTAAGCGCTACGCCTGCTGTCGGTGAAGATGAGGCCGTCTTGCAAGCCATCATCGAATTTAGCGCTAGAGCTCTGTAAGTCTGTAGTTTGATTGATGGTTTGTTTTTCTCTTAAGGCTTCGCCCACCATAATCAGTGCAGGCGAGGTACTATCAAACCAATCATTCGCTTTGCCCTTGGCTAGCTCTCCCAGGGTGGTAGACCAGTGACGCTCATTCTGAGTGCTGACTGCTTCCAGAATATGTACCGGAGTATCAGCTGTCTTATCTGGGCTTTCTTGTATTAATCCTTGCGCAATATTGGCTGCGTCCTTGCGGCCCATGTAATACACCAAGGTATCAGCTTGTGGATTTTGAATTGGCTGCTGACCTCTGTTATCGCTGAGATTCTCAGCGCCTTGTGCCAATGTAACAAAAGCAACGCTACGAGAGACCCCCCGCAATGTCAGCGATTGCTGAATAGCTGCTGCACCCGCTAATGCCGCAGTGATACCTGGTACTACTTCTACTTCTATGCCCGCTTGTTTGAGCGCTTGTATTTCTTCATCGGCGCGCCCAAACATCATGGGATCGCCACCTTTCAGGCGCAGGATGATTTGATATTTTTGTGCGGCATCAACGAGGCGTTTGTTAATAAAGTGCTGCGCAGAAGAAAGCTTGCCGCAACGTTTACCTACTGGTACTTTAATGGCTTGAGGACAGAACTCCAGCATGGCTGGATCTACCAAGGCATCATGAAAAACAATATCTGCCTTTGCCAGCAGATTAGCGCCACGCACAGTAATGAGATCAACTGCCCCGGGACCCGCGCCCACTAAATACACTTTACCGAGTTTGTTTAGATTGCCCATGATTTATCTATACCGAATCTATCTTAGTTGACTTCTTGAGTGCTGCGTTGATCACGCCAGCTGTTTTGTGTCGTCACGCTAAAGAGATCAAACTGTTTGAGTCCAATATCTAAGTTTTGATCTGGGCGTAGTTCAAAAGCATCAAAGCCTACTCGCGCAGCTTGTAATAGTTGATCAATCAATACATCCCCGATTGCCCTCAATTCACCCTGCCATTCAAAGCGATCTCTAAGTAGGGCTGCAGTGCTAAAACTTCTGCCATCTCTGAAGATGGGAAAGTGAGCAGCTACAACTGGCCAGAGTTTTTTACCTTCCTCAATGATGTCAGCATGTTTGAGGATGTCATCATCGGCGGCAAACCATACGCCAATCTCACGCTTATTTGTGCGTGTGCTGATGTCGGCGTTCTTATGATGAGTGATCCACCAATGAAAGGGCACCAATACCTTATGTAATCCATGCTCTAAGTCAGGAATACCGCCTTCATCACGCTCGCCATCCCAGACCTGCCAGTCATTAGCGATTACTGTAGGGTTTCCGTCTTTAGGGAAATAAATGATGTGCTTGTTCATGATCTTTCCCGGATTAGGCAATTACAACCTTGTTATATTCTTTAGAGTATTTATCATTTTTATTGAATGCGTTCTTGTATGCGGCCTCTTTAAAGGGTGTTACACCAAGGCGACGATAGGTCTCAATAAATGGCTCATCAGTTGTACGTTGCTCGACATAGGTATTAATGATGCTAGTCATGACATCAGGGATTTCATTGGCGTAGAAAGAAGGACCAATTACTTTACCAATCGAGGCATTATTACCTTGCTCTCCGCCCAGGGTTATTTGGTAGCACTCTTCACCATCTTTATCGACACCCAGTACGCCAATATTGCCAACGTGATGATGGCCACAAGAGTTAATGCATCCGGAAATATTTAAACTGATATCACCTAAATCAAATAGGTAATCTAAATCATCAAATCGCTCCTGAATCGCTTTAGCAATTGGTAGTGATTTAGCGTTAGCGAGTGAGCAGAAGTCGCCACCAGGACAGGCAATGATATCGGTCAGCAAGCCAATATTAGGTAGCACTAAATTATAGTTTTTAGCGGCGCGCCAAAGATTCAATAACTCCGCTTGTTCAACATCAGCCAAAACTAAGTTTTGTTCATGGGTCACACGCAATTCACCAAAACTATATTGATCTGCTAAATCCGCAATGGCATTCATTTGCGCGCTAGTGGCGTCGCCAGGAGCGGCAGTGCCATGCGGCTTAAGCGACAGAATAACTGAGGCATAGCCAGAAACTTGATGTGGCTTTACGTTGCGCTCTAGCCAGCGAGTAAAGGCAATCCTCTCATTGGCATCTAATCTAGATTCAGCATGAGACAGTAATTGTTCATTGCTTAATTCCGGAAGAGTTTTGTAGCTTGGCTTGGTAAAGTGCTTAGCGACACGCTCCCACTCAGCTTGCGTAAAGTTATCTTTACTCTGCTTAGCATCGTTATGCAGTTGCGCCCATTCACCTTCTACTTGGCGTGCGAATTCTTCTGGGCCTAATGCCTTTACTAAAATCTTGATGCGGGCTTTGTAGAGATTATCTCTTCTGCCAAAGCGGTTATACACGCGTAATAGGGCGGTCAGGTAACTTGGCAGAAGTTGCCAAGGCAGCCCTTGCTTAATCAATGATCCCAGTATAGGTGTACGACCCATGCCACCGCCGGCATAGATGTTTGCTGTCAACTCACCATTGTTGATGTCGGGATTTTTCTGGAGCTCAATGCCCACGTCATGACAAAGTAATACGGTGCGATCTTCTTTAGCGCCATTAATTGCAAACTTAAATTTGCGCGGTAGATGAGCAAACTCAGGATGTAATGTTGACCATTGGCGGAGTAACTCGCAAATGGGTCTTGGGTCAATATATTCATCAGCAGCAACACCTGCAAAGGCATCACTTGTGATGTTCCGAATACAGTTGCCTGAAGTCTGAATGGCATGCATCTCTACTTTGGCTAATTCTGCCAAGATGTCCGGCGTCTGCTCTAGTTCTACCCAGTTCAACTGAATGTTTTGACGGGTTGTGAAGTGTCCGTAACCACGATCGTATTTATCAGCAATGAAGGCTAGGGTTCGAAGCTGTTTAGCACTCAATAATCCATAAGGAATAGCAACACGCAGCATATAGGCATGGCGCTGATGGTAGAGGCCATTCTGTAGACGGAGAGGGCGAAATTCTTCTTCGGCTAAAGTGCCGTTCAGGCGTCGCTCAACCTGGTCTCGAAACTGGATAACCCGTTGATCTACAAGGGCTTGGTCAATATGGTCATATTTGTACATAGACCCATATTGTCTGGGGCTATGTCCATAACC
>NZ_NCFJ01000052.1:6753-19636 GCF_002281105.1 Polynucleobacter sp. 35-46-11 | reverse complement strand
ATTAAGGGGGTCAATTTCGGGGTAAATCTAATTGGGGCGGGGTTTTTAGGGCGTCAGCCCATAAAACAGGCTTATTTCTGTTTTCACGTGTGTCTCCGTTGGTTTTTAATAGTTTTTGTTATTTTGGGGGATTTATAGAATCTAAGAGTTATCCCTGATACTACCCCCGAAATCCTCTGCTTTTTATGGGGATATACTAATTCCGAGCTTAGTACTCACACTACCATCAGAAATATAGGAGACGAGATGTCACAACACGATACATTGTTGGCTGCTTTTGAAACTTATAAAGCAGAAAACGAAAAGTTTATTGAAAAGGGCGTTAAGGCATCTGCTGCACGTGCTCGTAAAGCTTTACAAGAAATTGCCGGAGCTTGCAAAGAGCGCCGCAAAGAAATTACAGCCGCTAAAGAGGCGATGGAAGCTAAGAAGTAATTTACCTTATTCCGGATTGAATTCAGCCTGGCCCCCACAAGGAGCCGGGCTTTATTTTTATGGGCTTACAGAAAATAAAGTGAGCTTCATAGCTTGACTGCGGATTGGCAGCAAACTTTGATACTCCTGGCTATTGGCCCAAGACTTAGAGCGTTCTAGATCTGGAAACTCCAGCTCTACAAATGCGCTAAAGGCCCCACACTCCAACCCATTCCATAGGAAGGTATTGAAAGAGCCTCGGAATGCAATCTTCCCTTGGTAGAGAGCTACCGCATCTCCTACCTGAGAGCGGTACTCTTCAAATGCCTCAGGGTCATTTAACTGAATGAGGCCAATCACTTTAATGGTCATCCCGGGTCCTGATTATTTATCCAGCTAGTTTATAAGCAAGCTATAGTGAGATATTAGAACTTCACCATCTCATACGAGGCACATATGAAAGTCGCATTTTTAGGTTTGGGTAATATGGGACTACCCATGGCTCTCAATTTAATTAAAGCTGGGCATCAGGTTCGAGGCTTTGATTTGGTGCAGACGCAGCTAGATGCCTTCAGAGTGGCCGGCGGGGCTCCCATGAATAGCGCTTCAGAGGCTGCCCTTGATGTGGATGTCATTGTTAGCATGCTCCCAGCTTCGCGCCATGTCGAGGCTTTGTATTTAGGCGACTCTGGTTTATTAGCCACAGCCAATCCTAAAACCTTGCTCATCGACTGCTCGACGATTTCTCCCAAGGTTTCTCAGTCCGTGGCCGCCGCTGCTAAAGCCAAGGGCTTTGCCATGATCGATGCACCGGTTTCTGGTGGCACTGTAGGGGCGCAAGCCGGAACCTTAACCTTTATGGTGGGTGGAGATGCGGCAGATGTAGATCGAGGCCGCCCATTGCTAGAGCAGATGGGTAAGAATATCTTCCATGCAGGACCAAGCGGAAGCGGACAGACCGTCAAGGTCTGCAACAACATGTTGCTGGGTATTCAGATGCTCGGGACTAGTGAAGCATTACGTTTGGGTATGGCCAATGGCATGGACCCCAAAGTACTCTCTGACATCATGTCAAAGAGCTCTGGTCGTAATTGGGTTCTTGAGCTCTATAACCCTTGTCCCGGAGTAATGGAAAATGTGCCATCCTCAAAAGGGTATGCCGGTGGCTTTGGCGTAGATCTCATGTTGAAAGATTTGGGTTTGGCCACCGAGAATGCCAGTGACTTAGATGCCAGCATTCCGCTCGGCGAGTTATCCCGCAAACTCTACGAAGCACATAGCAAAGCTGGCAATGGCCAGCTCGACTTTTCAAGCGTGTTTAATTTAAAGGCCGACTAATCCGTAGCTGCTGTAGTGGGGTTTAGCGATTAAAGCTACGCTTAGGGGGACTGCTGCGCTTAGCCGTAGGCCTGCTGCCTCCGCCATTGCCACCACCAGCATTGCCCGGTCGAGGTTTTCTGGATTGTTGGTGTTGCTGGCTTCGCAATTGGATTGGTTGCGCCACTGCATTCGGGTCTGGTTCAAATCCGGCAATCACTTCCTGAGGAAGTTTTTGCTTAATGAGTTTCTCAATATCGCGAAGCATCTGATGCTCGTCAACGCAGACTAAAGATACTGCTACACCGTTAGAGCCTGCTCTACCAGTTCTACCAATCCGGTGAACATAATCTTCGGATACGTTGGGCAGGTCGTAGTTCACGACATGGGGGAGTTGATCAATATCGATTCCACGAGCAGCAATGTCCGTAGCAACCAAGACGGTGATTTTGCCGTCTTTAAATTCGGCCAAGGCTTTAGTGCGAGCGCTTTGACTCTTATTGCCATGAATTGCCATGGCAGTGATGCCGTCTTTCTCGAGCTGGGTCACTAATTTATTGGCACCATGCTTAGTGCGAGTAAACACGAGAACTTGCTGCCACTGATTTGATTTAATCAGATGTGCCAATAAGGGATGCTTTTGGTTTCTGTCTACTGGGTGGATCAGCTGCGCAATCGCTTCATTAGTGCTGTTACTGCGTGCCACCTCAATCAAGGCTGGTGAATTCAGTAATCCATCTGCCAAAGCTTTGATCTCGGCCGAGAAGGTCGCTGAAAAGAGTAGATTTTGACGTTGCTTAGGAAGTGCCGCCAAAATCTTTTTGATATCACGCAAGAAACCCATGTCCAACATGCGATCTGCTTCGTCAAGTACCAAGATTTCAATATTCGCGAGTGAGACGCAATTCTGTGACATTAAATCCAACAAGCGACCTGGTGTTGCCACCAAGATATCGAGGCCTGCAGCAATCGCTTTGATTTGAGGGTTGGCTCCGACACCGCCAAAAATGACTGTTGATTTGAGGCCAGTATATTTGCCATAAGTCACGACAGACTCTTGAACTTGAGCTGCTAACTCACGGGTGGGGGTCAAGATCAATACGCGTAACTGACGTTTACCACCAGCTTTGGCTATGCTGCTTAAGTGCTGCAGAATCGGCAGAGTAAAGCCTGCAGTTTTACCGGTACCAGTTTGAGCGGCAGCCAGTAAATCTCCGCCCTTTAATACAGCGGGGATAGATTTCTCTTGAATGGGGGTAGGACTAGTGTAGCCTTCTTCGCTAATCGCGCGAAGAATGGATTCTGATAAACCAAGATCTGTAAATAACATAGGGGCCAAATAAATATTGACCCGTATTCAATTAAACGACTGTCCCGGTCAATGGGGTGAGCTGCCACACTTGGAGTATGTTTGCAGAAAGAGCTCGTATTCTAAGCTATCTGGCAGTGTTATCAGCTGTATTCCAGAGATTGGGTGTTACTGAATTGGCATATCCAGAAATAAATAATTTTTCTGCGCCTGTCATGGGGTCAAATACGGCTCGCTGAATACGACCAATGTTTCCGCCATAAACATGGATGCTAATCGAGATTTGGTCACTCAAGGCGTTCTCGACTACGTGGATATCGTGTGTGTCGGGTGATACGCTAGCCACTTGACCTGGTATACAAACAAAGGATCCATCAGCCTCATAGCTGCCATCTGCTTGGCGGTAATAGTTAGCGCTACGCTCTTGTCCGCGCAGTTGACCCACCATGCCCCAGACAGTGTGGTTATGTAGTGGAGTTTTTTGACCGGGTCCCCAAACAAAGCTGACCACTGAAAAACGATCGAGTGGGTCTGCATAGAGTAAATATTGCTGGTAGTACTGTGGATGCGGCTTGCAAAACTCTTCTGGCAACCAGTCATCTTCTTTGATTAAATTTTCAAGGAGCGTTTTTCCTTTGGAGAAAACGATTTCTTCGCTCGGATTAGTTTCAAGCAGCGTGGCGAGACCCTTTACAAAAGTCAGCAACTTGCCTTCTTGCATATAAAGCTCCTAAATTAAGATATTACTGATCTGCTGCAAATAACCAATCAGGCAGACCCTTGGGTTTGAGGGTGGTGGTATCGACACAAACAATATGCAGTAGGGCGCTGGCAATGAGCTCTGGCTCAACTCCTTCGACAATGCGTTTCGCGGTTTGCTTGACGGCAATTTGAGTGCGACCACGATGTTCAATCACTTGATCAATGCTCAGCAAATCATCCAAACGCCCCGGACGATGAAAGTTCATCGTGATTTCACGAACAGGAAGAACGATCCCAAATTCATTTACTAGTTTTGTTGGACTCAAGCCTCTTTGCTGAAGCCACTCAGAGCGACTGCGCTCAAAAATCTCCAGATAACGAGCGTGATACACAAATCCTGCTGCGTCGGTATCCGAGTAACAAACACGAAAGAGGAAGGGTGGGTTGGAAGTCTGAGTCATGGTGATTAAAAGGGCTTTAGATACTCAGAATCATATCGCGATGTGCGATTCCGGCTTCGTCGTAGATAGCACCTTGTGCAATAAACCCAAATTGCTCATAAAAGGCAATGGCTGATAGCTGGGCATGTAGTTCAAACTGAGTGATGCCCTTCGCTTTGCCTTGATCAAGCAGGGCATTAAGCAAGCGTCCACCATGACCTTGTTTGCGATATTTCGGTAATACTGCCATGCGTCCAATTCTCCCGACATTCCCGGTCAAGGGAACAAGGCGAGCGGTTCCAATATATTGCGAGTCGAGGTAGGCAAGTGCATGCCAGGCCACTGGATCATATTCATCCAACTCTATCTCCTCCGGAACTCCCTGCTCCTCAATAAAGACGCGCTTTCTGATTGGGAAGGCTTCCTTCCCTGCATCCTGCCAGGATTGAATCAAGATCATGCGCTATCTCTTTGCTTTCCATATTGGGGTAAACGGGTCATCCAGCTTCCAATGTAGCAAATTGCATCTCATTAAGGTGTAAATATTAGCTCTAAGGCTTATAAGTAAGTCACTTCATGGTTAAAATGAATTCGTAGTGCCGATGGAATAGCGCCCCTTACAAACCTTTATCTAGGAGTTACTTTGAAGAAACCTTTACTAGCTACATTAGTTGCCTCACTCGGATTGGCTGTTGCAGGCTCAGCTTTTGCTCAAGCCCCAGCAAAAATGTTGCCTTTGGCTGCTGAAGCAGTTGTATTGACTGCTACTGTTGACTCAGTAGACGCAAAGAAGCGCATCGTAGTTCTCAAAGATGCAAATGGTAATTTGGCTCAAATGAATGTATCCAAGCAAGTTAATGATTTGGATAAAGTGAAGAAGGGCAATGTGTTTGTAGTTGAGCACGCTCAAGCGATTGCAGTTGGCTTGGTTGCTGCCCCTAAAGGCGCAAAACCAGGTGTTTCTGGGGTGCGATCAGTAGTGGTTTCTGGTAAAGGCTCAGCTAAGCCATTTGAAGAGACAACTGATACTGTTTATGCAACAGTGAAAATCAGCACAATCGATGCAAAAACTCGCATCGTGACATTCACATTGCCATCAGGTGAGAAGCAAAAAGTCAAAGTGGATCAAAGCGTTTTGGGTCTTGAGAAATTCAAGGCTGGTGATGACGTGATGGTGGAGTTTGTTGACGACACAGCCATTGGTTTCGTAACACCAAAGAAATAAGTATTGAATGATTTGTTCAGCATGACTCAATGCTGATGTAGTATAGAAAAAGGCCCGCATTGCGGGCCTTTTGCATATCAGTTAATACTTAAGCGTCTTTAGCAATCATGACATCAGATGCCTTGATGACTGCCCAAGCCTGATCACCGACTTTGAGATTCAGCTCATCTACAGCCTCATTGGTAATAGAGGCGGTCACGATATGACCAGCACCAATATCGAGCTTAACGTGAGAAGTAGTTTGACCCATTTTGAGTTCTACCACTTTACCGCTAAGAGTATTGCGTGCGCTGAGTTTGACTTTAAGTTCCATGACTTCTCCTAGTAAATATATTGTTTGGCGTAGACAGTATCATTGTAGAGGGCTTCTTTGTACTTCGCCTTACCGTAATTACGAATAATAGTCTGACCTTCATCAGATGCCACAAACTGAATAAATTTTGCTGCGATATCGCGATTCTTAGTTGCGCCTACAGGAGCCACTAAGGCATCATAGGTATTGACTAGGCAGGGGTCACCACGATACAGAATTTGCAGGTCGGTAGCGATATTTTTCTCTGCTACCCATGTGCTGCTATCTGTCATGAAGTAGGCTTTATCTTTATTAGCTCGCTTAAGGGATGCCGTCATGAAGTCATGGGTCCCAATATACCAATCACCTTCAGGGGTAATTCCAGCCTTCCTCCAAATTTCTATCTCTTTTTGGTGTGTGCCAGATTGATCGCCTCTGGAGATAAAGTTAGCCTTTGCTTTAGCGATCTTGGCATAAGCATCTGCACCGCTACTGGCGGATTTGATTTTGGCAACATCGGCTTTGGGTCCGACAATATAGAACTCATTAGATCCAATGAGTGTTCTCCCAGTTGCCCAACCCTCAGCAATTGCTTTAAGAACTTCATCTGGCGCATGCACCATGATCATGTCTACCTGTTGAGCTTTCAATAGTTTGAGCGAGAAACCGCTCCCTGCCTTAATCCAAGCCAGTCGCGCACCTGCTTTTTTATCAAAAGCCTCACCAAGTTCTTGCAGTAGACCTAGCTCGCCGGGGCTGCCAGTTGCTAATGTAAAGCTCTGGCTACCATGCCCATAGGTGGCCTCTATGTTTGGAGAATTGAAATGGGCTATTGATGCTTTCATCAATAGCCCATTAACAAAGCGGAAGCTAGTGCGCCGATAAATAGGCGTAAATTTTTAATGCGAATTATTTATTTGCATTAGGGAAGAAGAGTTGCTCGCCACCAATTTTGTAGCTTGCAATCACATTTTGACCTTCCTTAGAAGTGATCCAATCAATAAATGCTTGGCCTTCAGCTTTTTTCACATGTGGAAACTTAGCCGGATTTACTAGCATGACGCCATATTGATTAAATAACTTTGGATCGCCTTGAACCAGGATTGTCAAATCACCGCGGTTCTTGAAAGAAAGCCAAGTACCGCGATCAGCCAAGATGTAACCATTCATTGCGGAAGCTGTATTGAGAGCTGGACCCATGCCTGAACCAGTTTCTTTGTACCAGCCGAGGGTAGGAGAAACTGCTACGCCAGAATCTTTCCAGTAACGCAACTCTGCTGCATGGGTACCGCTCTTGTCACCACGGGATACGAATGGTGCTTGAGCTGATGCGATTTTTTGAAACGCAACCTTGATGTCTTTGCCGCCTGCAATTTTGGCTGGGTCAGATTTTGGTCCAATCAACACGAAGTCGTTATACATCACTTCATTTCGCTTGGTTGCATAACCATCTGCAACAAATTTTTCTTCAGCAGGTTTGTCATGCACAAACACCACATCAGCATCGCCACGGCGACCAATGTCTAATGCCTGGCCTGTACCAACAGCAACCACTTTGACATCAATCCCAGTTTTCATTTTGAAGATTGGCAACATAAATCCAAAAAGACCAGATTGCTCTGTCGAAGTTGTTGATGACACAACAATGCTTTTCTCTTGTGCATAAGCTGAGTTGCTTAAAAGCGTCAGAGCAGTAATGGCGGTTGCCAGTAATCGGTTAAATGAGAATTTCATTTGAGTTCGCTTCCTTAAGGTAGGTTCGGTTAAGATTTGTCATATTACAAAACATCAATATGCAAAAAATTACATATGAGAATTCAGATACGGCCAACCCTAGTTTTTGGAAGTAAAAACGCAAAAGACCCGGCTGTGGTCGATTTGGTGTGGTTAACCGCCCTGTTAAAAGACATTGAGCACGGCAAAACGCTGATGTCTGCCTGCAAGAAAATGGGCCTCTCGTACAGAAATGTGTGGCAAAAATTAAACGATGTTGAGGAAGCGCTCGGCTTCAAGCTGATCGATAGGGTAAGAGGGCACGGATCCCAATTATCTGAATACGCCAGATACCTAATTCAATTTACCGAAGACTTTGATCAAAAGACGATGCGCTTGGGCCAATCCAGTCTCTTGCACCTAGAGGAGGGTTTTGCTCAATTTAGAGTCAAGGCAAAAAAACAGTGGCGCTTTGTTAGTAGTAGTGATCCCATTATTCAAAAGGCAGTTTTCGAGATTGGTGGCTTTGAGTTAATTACCGCAGGATCGGGCGAGGCTTTGGAGCGTCTACTCAATTACGAAGTAGATATTGCCGGGTTTCACGTCTCGGACCCACAGAGCTCTAAGATTATTGCTAAGCGACTGCAAAAAGAGGGGATGCAAATATTCCCGGTCATGAAACGCGTACAAGGTCTATTGGTTGCCAAAGGTAACCCGCTCAACATTATTTCGCCTAAAGATTTATTGCGATCAAAGATTCGTTTTATCAATCGCCAGAAGGGGTCTGGCACCCGCTTACTGCTGGATACCATTTTAGCTAAAGAGGGTATGGATCCACATCGCATTAAGGGATACGAGAACGAGGAGTTCACCCACTCAGCAATTGCTACGGCGATATTGGCCAAAAAAGCCGATGTTGGTATGGGTGTTAAAAGTGTTGCCCTGGAGAATGGTCTGGATTTCATTCAACTCAAGGATGAAATCTTCTTTCTGGCTATGAATGAGGATCTCAGTACCAATCCCGAGCTCGCAAAAATCATCCGAAAAATCCGGGTTCTCTCCAGTGCTAGTCCTGGCTATAAATCTATTGGTCTGAAGAAACAGATTGCTGGCTGGTTATAAGCACGCGATTTTTGTTTTAAATCAATACCTAGGCGTTCTAAATAGGGGATTATGAGGCTCTAAACCTATTTCTGGAGAATGATATTCATTCTCATATAGGGTTATAATTGTTCTATACAGCCCATTTACCCATCCATGAATCTTGAAGAGATCCTCCCGGGCATCAGAGCCCGTGTTAGCAAGATCGCCGCTACAGGTGACCGGTGCGAGGATATTCGCGGTCAACTGGAGGACATTGGTTTTCTCCCTGGTGAGCAGGTTGAGGTTTTACGTAAGGGGTTATTGGGTCAGGGTCCGATACTGATAAGGGTTGGGTCATCCACATTTGCCTTGCGTGAATCCGAAGCGCGATTAGTTGAGGTAGAAATTCTTTAAGTATGTCTGAAGCGCAGATTCATTTCTTCCCAAGCGAGCCTTTGGTTGCATTACTAGGTAATCCCAATTGTGGAAAGACGGCAATATTTAATTTGCTCACAGGTAGTCGTCAAAAGGTAGCCAACTATTCTGGCGTGACTGTAGAGAGAAAAGAGGGGCGCTTAACTCTCGCATCAGAAAAAAAGATTCGCATTCTAGATCTCCCTGGCGCCTACAGCTTATATCCGCGCTCCTTAGATGAGCGAGTCACTTGCAATGTGCTTCATGGCAATGCCGCAGGTGAAAAACGTCCCGACCTCGTACTGTGTGTACTCAATGCCATGAACCTCAGACGTAATTTACGCTTAGTCTTATCTGCCAAGCGCTTAGGTTTGCCATGTGTAGTTGTGCTCAATATGGTCGATGTTGCCAAGCGTCAAGGTGTGAACGTGGATGCCAATGCCTTATCTCAAGAGTTAGGCCTACCCGTGATTGCCACTGTGGGTATTCAATCTAGCGGTGCTGATGATCTCAAACACTATTTAAGTGAGCTAGACTGGAAAAACTTGTCTGCATTGCGTGCCAGCGATGTTGATGAAGGTATGGAGAGCTCACGCGATCACACTGCACATACTGAGTTAGACAACGAGCAGGTTCAACATATATTACAAAATCTAGGCTTAGATCAAATCATTCCTGATCGCTTAAGTGATCGCCTAGATTCTGTATTGCTGCACTCGGTATTTGGCCCAATCATCTTGGCTGTAGTTCTCTTCTTTATTTTTCAGGCCGTGTTTAGTTGGGCCACTTTGCCCATGGAGGCGATTGAAGCTGGGGTGGATTGGCTGGGCGCCTTTTTGATTCAAGCGCTCCCAAATAATTGGCTGCGTAGCTTATTGGTTGACGGAATTCTGGCTGGTGCGGGTGGCGTATTGATTTTCTTGCCGCAGATTCTGATTCTGTATTTCTTCATCCTGATTTTGGAGGAGTCTGGCTACCTGCCAAGAGCTGCTTACTTATTGGATCGCTTGATGGGGCGGGTGGGCTTATCCGGTAGATCCTTTATTCCGCTGCTATCGAGCTTTGCCTGCGCTATTCCTGGAATCATGGCAACCAGAAGTATCTCCAATGCGCGGGATCGTTTGGTGACGATTTTGATTGCGCCGATGATGACTTGCTCGGCGCGTCTGCCGGTATATGCCTTATTGATCTCCGCTTTTATTCCTGAACGTAAATTGTGGGCTGGATTGGATTTGCAGGGCTTAGTACTTTTCTTGCTGTATGTTGCTGGCATTGCCGGCGCTATGGCAGTAGCTTGGATACTGAAATGCTTTACTAGTGAAAAGTTTCAGCTCAATGCCTTAATGATGGAGTTGCCGAGTTACCACTTACCGCGTTTAGGTAATTTGGCAATTGGTTTATGGCAGCGTGCAGAAATTTTTTTGCGTCGCGTTGGCGGAATTATTCTGATCATGACGGTATGTCTGTGGGCACTTTCAAGCTTCCCACTTCCTCCTGAAAATGCGACTGGGTCACCCATTCAATACAGTATTGCTGGAATGATGGGGCAAGCCTTGGCAGTAATGTTTGAGCCGATTGGGTTTAATTGGCAAATCAGTATCGCCTTGGTGCCTGGGATGGCAGCTCGTGAGGTGGTAGTTAGTTCTTTAGCAACGGTATACGCGCTATCGAGCTCTGGAGTAGATGCGGCTGATGCCCTAGTTCCATTGATTTCTAAAGGTTGGAGTTTGGCTACAGCTCTATCTCTTTTGGCTTGGTTTGTTTTTGCTCCCCAGTGCCTCTCCACAATTGCGGCCGTCAAAAGGGAGACGGGCGGCTGGAAGATCCCAGTCATTATGCTGAGCTACCTTTTTGGCTTAGCCTACCTAGCAGCCTTTATTACCTATAGGATCGCAAGTTATTTTGGTTTGGCCTAGCGCCTAGCAAGGCATTGATTGCAAAATTGAGATAAATTGTCACCAATGACAACTTACCCTTCATTGGTGCCCTTATGAATTTATCTCTTCGACCCTTCATTCTTGTTGCTGTCTCTACTGCCAACCTCGCAGCATTTGCTGAGCCTGGCGAGAATACCTACAAACAAGTCTGCGCAGCCTGCCACGCCTCTGGTGTTTTAAATGCTCCCAAGTTTGGCGATAAAGCGAAGTGGGCTCCTTTGATTGCTGAAGGTCAGGTTACGCTCACGGCGCATGCTTATGTTGGCATAAGAGGGATGCCTGCAAAAGGCGGAAATCCCAATATGACAATTGAAACATTTTCTGATGCTGTAGCCTACATGGCCAATAAGGCTGGTGGCAATTGGAAGACTCCAGATGCAAAAACCCTAGCTGCAATTAATAAAGAGATTGAGTCACGTAAAGCTGGCCTCAATAAAAAGCAGTAATTGAATGAACTTACAGCCACATCAGATTGAGATCATTGGCTACTGCGCTGCATTTTTGACGACGATTGCTTTTTTACCTCAGGCCATTCAATCTTGGCGCACCCGAGATCTTTCTGGAATCTCGGTAGGAATGTATAGCTTATTTACTGCAGGCGTCGGCTTGTGGCTTATCTATGGCCTCATCATCGAGAAGTGGCCTTTGATTCTGGCTAATGCGCTAACCTTTGCCTTGGCATTAAGCATTCTTTTGCTCAAACTGCGCACCAAGGGTCAAGGGTGATGTTCATTCAAGTGACCTTCATTCAAGTAGTGTCATAATTAATCGAATAAATTTGAAAACTAAGCACCCCTTAGAAAGGCTATTCATGAGCACCGCATACGTTATTGATCCACCAATCGTTCCATCCCTTCCAGTAGTGGGTGATACCCGCCGCTTTGCAGTAAACCGTATTTATTGCGTTGGTCGTAACTATGCCGATCATGCACGTGAGATGGGGCACGATCCTGATCGTGAGCCGCCATTCTTTTTTATGAAGCCAGCCAACTCGATCGTGACTGATGGCAAAGATATGCAATACCCAAACCTGTCCAATGATGTTCATCACGAAATTGAGATGGTCGTTGCCCTCGGTAAAGGTGGCGCAAATATTCCTGCTGATAAAGCGCTAGAGCATGTGTATGGTTATGGCGTTGGTTTAGACATGACCCGTCGTGACTTACAGGGTGAAGCCAAAAAAATGGGTCGCCCCTGGGATACTGGTAAGGCATTTGATCAGTCCGCACCCTGTGCGGCTATTACTCCAGCAGCTCAGTTCGGCCACCCGAATAAAGGTGTGGTCAAGCTCTTAGTTAATGGTGAAGTACGTCAAGAGGGCGACTTAAACCAATTAATCTGGAATATTCCTGACACCATCGCTTACCTCTCCACTTTATTTACGCTTGAGCCAGGCGATTTAATTATGTCTGGCACACCTGCGGGCGTTGGCCCAGTGAAAAAAGGTGATGTACTAGAGGGAAGCGTCGAAGGCCTTACCCCACTTAAAATCAAGATCGTTTAATGCAAATGAGCATCTAGAGAGAACTACTTACCAAGCCACTTTGGTGGGCGCCCCTCAAGGAAGGCATTCACTCCTTCTTTGAAGTCAGCGCTGTTATAGGTCTCTCGCATCAGCTCCGTGCAATCCGGCAAATTGCTTTCCATTAAGCGAGCCAAAGTTACTTTGCTCGCTTTTTGTGTAATTGGAGCCAGTGCTACTAATTTGTTAGCTAACACTTCGGTCGCGCCTTCAATTTCTTCTGGAGAAGTGGTTTGATATAGATAGCCTGAATCTAGTAATTCAGGCGCCTTAATCAGTTCTGCAGTGAGTAACATACGCTTAACCATCGGCACACCTAAATGATGGGCAATCCAAGACAGATTGCTGGGCGATAGGCAGTTACCCAATGTCTTTGCCACTGGAATACCAAAGCGCGCGTCTACAGTTGATATTCTGAAGTCACATGCAGTGGCAATAAGCAAACCGCTACCAACGGCCAAGCCTTCAATTCGTGCAATTGTTGGAATAGGTAAACGCTGTAAAGAATGAAAAAT
>NZ_NCFJ01000052.1:0-6736 GCF_002281105.1 Polynucleobacter sp. 35-46-11 | reverse complement strand
AATATCACTGCCTGATACAAATGCTTTGTCACCGGCGCCCCTAAAAATAGCCACTCCAATTTCTGGTGTATTTGCTATCGCATCGCAAATTCGCTTGAGTTCTTCATACATCGGCCAAGTTAAGGCATTGCGGGATGCGGGATTATTAAAGGTAATTCGGGCAATGGGCCCTTCGAACTGGAAGTCGATGCAGGGCGGGGTTGAATTCATGACCCCATTCTATACAAAAGACCCTTTAAATCACTTGTTTTTGCTTCTGCATCGACCTGCGATAGAATTCATTTATGTATATGTTTCTACCTTTCCTGACAGCCTTTATTGGGCTTGTCCTCGTTTGGTTTGAGAAACGTCTGGCTGGTTTAATCATACTTGCCATTACCGTTGGCATTCTGATGTTCTGGTTCATGGTCCACGCCACCAATCATCTCAATATTAGTCTGTGAGGAAAATGAATAAGCATTCTTTTCCTTCCTTAGCAGCACTTGGCAATCAATTGGCTTTGGCTGGGATAGTTGGCATGCTGTCCTATGCTTTTATTGATCAATTCTATTTCGGTGAATTACCTTGCCCACTGTGCTTAATGCAGCGCATGGGTTTTGTCATTATTGGTTTTGCCTTGGTACTCAACATTCGTTGTGGCGCGCATTCTGCTCACTATGGTTGGGGCATCATCGGTGGCTTAGTAGGGATGATGGTTTCTTTACGTCAAGTGCTCTTGCATGTTTTGCCTGGCGACAAGGGGTTTGGTAAAACTTTTCTAGAGTTACATTTTTATACTTGGGCTTACGTAGGTTACGTTGGATTATTGGCTGGACTTGCTATTTTGTTAATGCTGCCGAATCGTGATGTGCGCTCACGCTCTGTATTTGCAAATCTATTGGTAATCGTATTTATTCTATTGGTGTTTGCTAATCTTGCATCGACTCTGCTGGAGTGTGGCGTTGGTCCTTGCGCTGATGATCCTGTTAAATACGATGGATTAATTTGGCTACGTTCACGCTTTGGTTTTTAATCAAGCGCAGGTGATTTGATGAAGATCGCTTTAAAGGCAGTGAAGAGTCTGGCTATCTTGTTTACTTGCCTGAGCTTTGCCAATATCGCCCAATCTCAAACAGCTAAATCAAATACCGCTTGGCCTAAACAGGCCATTCGGATTGTGGTGACTTTTACACCTGGTGGTGCGCCCGATATTTTGGCGCGCGTACTTGCTGAGAGTTGGCAACAAAGTTTAGGTGTGCCGGTTCTTGTTGAGAACCGTCCTGGCTACGGTGGAAATATTGGCGCAGACCTTGTAGCAAAGAGCGAACCAGATGGCTACACGCTTCTCATTGGCACAGTAGGCATCCATTCAATCAACGGTGCCCTTTATGACAAGATGTCTTTTCATCCGATCAATGATTTCACACCCATTAGTTTTTTAGCCAGTACGCCTAATGTGCTGGTGGTGAACAAGAAGCTGGGTGTGACTAATCTGCACGAACTCATTGAGCTAGCTAAGGCCAAGCCCAATGAGCTCACTTTTGGCTCCTCAGGTGTTGGCACTTCCTTGCACATGTCAGGCGAGCTCTTTAAAGAAATGACCGGAGTGCAAATTCGCCATATTCCTTATAAGGGTAGGGCGCAGTCTTTGCCAGATTTGATTAGCGGTCGGATTACGATGCTCTTTGATAACCTATCCTCATCCCTGTCTCTCATTAAGGCGGGCGAGGTGCAGGCCTTAGGAGTCACCACACTAAAGCGTTCTCCAGCTGCGCCGGAGATTCCGACGATGGCGGAGCAAGGTTTGCCTGGTTTTGAGGCTATATCGTGGTTCTCGCTCATGGCGCCAGCCAATTTGCCGCCAGCAGTGCAAAAGCAATTAAATGCCTTGACCCGCCAGACCCTCAATCAAGCTGAAGTCAAAAAGAAGTTGCTCGCAAGTGGCCTGGACCCAGCTCCAGGAAGCCCTCAAGAGCTCTCTAAATTGATCCAATCTGAGGCTAATAAATGGGGTAGAGTAATTTACAAATCAGGCGCAAAATTGGATTAACAGCCCTCACGGAAAAGTAATAAATATTCCGTGAAATGCTCAATTCTTGTCAGCCTGAATTTAAATGAAGCGTTAAAGATAGTAGGAGGCGACCAATTAATGGGGTCCACTATGAAAACAAGCCAAAAGCAATCCAAATCAGTTATATCCAAAGCCGTTCTCGCACTCTTGGCAGTCGGAAGCTTGCTTACGCTAGCTCCTTTAGCGGCACAGGCTGGTAATGTCGGTTGGGCAGTCTCCGTTGGGGGTGGTTACGGTGGTGGCTACGGCGGCGGTTGGAGACCAGCAGCTTACGGTCCTGGTTGGGGTGGGGGCTGGGGCCCAGGTTGGCGAGGTGGGTATTACGGTGCTGGCTATGGCTATCCTTATGCTGCTGGCTACTATGCGCCACCGGTGGTGTACTCTGCCCCTCCTGTAGTTACTTATGCCGCTCCACAGCAACCCATGGTTTTAGCTTCTCAACCCCAAGCTCCAATTTGGTATTACTGTGAAGCTGGCAACCAATACTTTCCGTATGTACAAAATTGCCCATCGGGCTGGCAGACGCGGCCTGCAATGCCACCATCAAGTAATGCGCCCACAAATCAGCGTATCCAAAATTAACAGAATTCAGTGATTCAATTGATTTAAGGAATGAATATGAAACGTGTCGTACTCACTTTGGCCATCATCAGCTCTTTAGCTGCTTGCGTCTCCGCGCCAACCGGCCCAACGATTGCCATCATGCCGCGTGAAGGTAAGCCTTTTGAAGTATTTCAGCAAGAAGATCAGCAATGTCGTGAGTTCGCTGCAAATGCGATTAAAGACACTAGTAATGCCGCCTTAAAAGAAGGTGCAACCAGTGCTGCTATCGGTGCCGCTTTGGGTGCTGCTGCGGGTGCCGTCATTCAGGGTGGTAGCAGTCAGAATATCGGAACTGGTGCGGGTATTGGTCTGCTAGGTGGCGCTGCTATGGGTGCCATGAACTCATCTGGCAAACAAAATCAGGCGCAAGTTCAATACAACATCGCTTATCAGCAATGCATGTATTCCAAAGGCAATCAGGTGCCGAGTTATCCATCGCAGGGAGGCAGCCCGAACTACATGCCCCCAAGTAGTGGATTTAGACCTATTCAGTAAATAGTATTACTGGAATTTAGTCTCAACTAAACTTCTACCGGCGGATGCGTTTTCTCAAAGCGTGCCGCCGTTCTTCTGAATAGGTAAAGCAAGAGCAGTGCAGCTAAACCTAGGCTTATGCTGTTACCAGCCCAAAAGCCATTGGCGCCTTGTAAAAATTCCGGTGTATTGCCAAAGACATTAAAGCCCATCAAGTAGCCGCCACCAAGGCCTACGCCCCACAGTGATCCGGCGTAAATCAACATCGGCCAGAAGGCAATGCGATAGGCTCGCAAAATAAATGCCGCTGTAATCTGCAATGCATCAAACACTTGATAAAAGGCGATAAACAAAAAGAGTGGAATGGAAAATACCTTCACCTCTTCCGGTGGATCGTACAAATCAAGTAGCTGCACTCTAAAGATCCAGACTGCGAGACCAATCAAAACGCACAAAGTAGTGGTGAAGAAAACCGATGACCAGCCAATCTCTTCAGCCCGTTCCTGTTTGTTCGCGCCAATGGACTGAGATACCAATGTCATTGTCGCAATCGATAGAGACAAGGGGACCATATAAATTACTGTCCCCATATTAGCCACAATTTGATGACCAGCTAAAGCGGTGGTGCCCAGACGTGCAATGAAGAGTGACATAAAGGTAAAAGAGGTCACTTCAATCAAATAGCTAAAGCCAATAGGTGCGCCTAATTTCAGCAGAGTCCAGATGCGATGCCAGTCAGGCCAGCTAAAGCGTACAAAGATTTTGAATGGCCTATAAAAGCTATCAAAGAGAACAAAGCTCAGCGTGATGATGAGCCAAAACCAATTGATGATCACGGTAGCTACTGCGCAACCTGGACCACCCATCCCTTCAATACCTAAACCGCCATAAATAAAGAGGAGGTTGAGTGGCAGCTTTAAACCTAGACCAATTAGTTGCACCACGGTAATGACTGCCGGTCTAGAAACAGCATTGTGTAGAGCCATGAGTACGCGCATTGCCATGCTGGCCGGTAAACCAATTGCCAAGATGTTGAGATAGAGCTTAGCCTTGCCTTCAATGTCTGGCGTGACTTGAGAGATTTGTAGAAGGTAGTCGGCATTGAGCAGAATGGCGCCGCCTAATATCGTCAGACCTAAGGCTAGCCAGGTGGCTTGACGTACCTCTTCACCAATTTCACCAAAACGCTTGGCACCAAAGAGTTGCCCAGCGATTGGAGCAAGTGCAGAGATCACACCTGTGAGGCCGACATAGATGCTGATGAATATAGCTGATGCCATTGCAAGGGCGGCTAAGTCATCGGCGGAATAGCGCGCTGTCATGGCGGTGTCTAAAACACCAAAAGTGATTACCGCTAGCTGCCCAATGAGTAGTGGGCCAGCCAGTTTTAGTAGGGAAGGAACATCCTCGCGTAAACGCGATAATTTAAAGTGCAGCACGTTTTATTCTTTACCAGCAGGGGTGATTTGATAGAGGCGCAGACGCTCATCACGGTCAGATGCGCGGCGATCTTCCCAAAGTAATTCAATTTTCTTTTTATTGAGGCTGGCGTATGCCTTCGCCTCTGAAGAGCTGTGTGTCAGCATGAGATTGCAACTAGGATCATCTCGTAGCGGAAGCTTGGTGAAGTAGTCAAATGAAGCCAACTGGGCTGGACCAAGATTGGTGGTGTCAATGCATCCTGGCGTATTGGCAATAATCGTTTCAAGGCGATCTGAAACATAACGATAGGTCTTGGCGTAATTAATCGTTGGTAACCATAAGGTCATTAACAGAACCCACATCAAAGTCGTGCCAGAGGCAGAGATGATAAGGCAACGCCAGATTTCTTTTGGAGCACGTGAAGTTCTCCAACGCACAATCGACAACCAGATACCAGTAATAATGAGGGCAACAAGGAAGGCGATGTAATCAAACTGCGCCTGAAAACCTGGCAACAGTCTTGCCAAATTTGCAGCGGTTGATTCTGGGAAGCCAGTGACCTTAGCAAACCAAATAATCCAAATGGCCAAAGCGATCATGGTGAAACTAAACATCGCCAACCAATCGATGAAGCTAATGAGGCTGCGCTTGAGAATCGGCAAACTAAAGGCGGCAATGATTGACAAACTTGGAATCAAAATAATCAGATCATGTTCGTTCGCCTCCAGGCGAAACAGAACATAAATCAAGCAGCCAATAAATAAACTCAGCGGAATGCAAAGATGTGGAGCGCGCCACTGACCCGCTTTTTTCACTCGACCCCAATGTGCGAGGGAGATGATGGCCAATGGCCAAACTGGCCAAGCATACGCCCAGAAGTTGACACTTAAAAAACCTAGTGATTCAATAGATGGGGTTGCGCGCATCTCCGGCATATTGCGCCAGCCTTCTTCGGCGATATGGCGCCACTCAGGAGTGAGGTTGCCTAAATACCAAAGCGCAGGCCAAATTGCAAAACCAATCAGACCTAAAACTGTGCTGGTTAATGTCCAACGAAAACGTAACTTTGCATTACTCGCAATGACCGCAATGATGGTTGAGCTGACAATAATTAAACTGAGTGTGAGGTTACTCGAGAGAGCAACGATCGCAATACCCAAGCCAGTCCAGAGACCGCCTTGCCATGGCCTATCCAAACCACGCACTGTGCCATACAGGACGATACTGATACCCATGAGTTGAGCCATCATCGGCGTAGTTTCATGCGCACGTTGTGCAAGACCGACGCAGGCCAAGAAAATCAATAGCGCACCATCGGCTAAAGTCATGCCGTAATTTTTGCGACCAGGCTGACCACCCACTGCTAGAACCATCGGCTGGACTTCCGGACGGCGACCCAGTAGATAGGTCGCATACCAAATAGCTAGAGCAGAAGCAAAAAAGCAAACTGCTGCATAGAGGCGTGCCGCATTGGTCGCACCAATCAATGGACCAAATAGATCCATGAGGGTGGCGCCCAGCCAGTAGGGAAAGGGCGCGCCAAGTGAAACATCGCGTCCCGCAAGATGCGGAACAATCCAGTCGAATGCTTTGCCACTGTGCAAAGTCCACATGCCACCAAATCCGATGGCATCTTCATTTTTCCAGGGGTCACGCGCAAAGAGACCGGCAAAACCATAGATCAAAGTCAACGCAAAAATAATGATGCGTGGAATGGAGGTAGTGGCGGCGGCGGTGAGTTTGACCATATAAAACTAGCAATAAAAAAGGCAGCAAACGCTGCCTTTATTATCTCGCAAGGGAGGGTGAATATGAATACCCAACCCCTTTGAAGAGTAAGCCTATTACTTCTTCTTAGCTGGCTTTTCAGCAGCTTTAGCTTCTGCAGCAGCAGTTTTTTTCTCAGCTGTTTTAGCAGCGCCATCACCAGTTGCCTTAGCAACAGCTTTAGTGCCGAATTTCTGACGGAATTTCTCAACACGACCGGCAGTATCCATAATCTTCTGGGTACCAGTATAGAAAGGGTGTGACTCAGATGAAGTCTCAATCTTGGCCAATGGATATTCATTGCCATCTTCCCACTTGATGGTCTCTTTAGTAGACATAGTGGAGCGAGTCTTGAAGCTGAAGTTATTAGAAACGTCTACAAAGACGATTTCACGATATTCGGGGTGAATGCCAGGTTTC
>NZ_NCFJ01000413.1:0-2277 GCF_002281105.1 Polynucleobacter sp. 35-46-11 | reverse complement strand
GCCGCGATCCGTGCAGCACAACTTGGCTTTAAGGTTGCTTGCGCTGAATCGAATGCCTATGACGATCCAAAAGGTGAGCCACGCTTAGGTGGAACTTGCTTAAACGTAGGTTGCATTCCATCTAAAGCTTTGCTGGCTTCTTCTGAAGAATTTGAGAAGATTAGCCATCACGTTGCTGACCACGGCATCACTGTAGGATCAGTTAAGCTGGACTCCGGCAAGATGATCGCTCGTAAAGATGCGATTGTGACGAAGATGACTGCGGGTATTCAATTCCTGTTCCGCAAAAATAAAATTACCTTGTTAAAAGGACATGCTTCCTTTGAAGGCAAGGGTGCCGATGGCTACCAAGTCAAGATTGAAGGTAAAGACAAAGAAGTGGTGACTGCTAAGAATGTAATCATCGCAACTGGCTCTAAAGCACGTCATTTGCCAGGTATTCCTGTCGATAACGTATTGATTAGCGATAACGAAGGTGGTTTGAAATTTGATTCCATTCCGAAGAAGCTTGGCGTTATTGGTGCTGGTGTAATCGGCTTGGAGCTTGGCTCTGTATGGCGCCGTGTTGGTTCTGATGTCACTATTCTGGAAGCGCTCCCAACTTTCTTGGGTGCTTGCGATCAAGGTATTGCTAAAGAAGCGCACAAGATTTTCACCAAGCAAGGGCTCAATATCAATATGGGCGTCAAGATTGGTGAAGTCAAGGCAGACAAGAAAGGTGTTGTTGTTAACTACACCGATAGTGAAGGAAAAGCTCAGAAATTAGAGTGTGACCGTTTAATTGTGTCTGTTGGACGTGTTCCGAATACTGAAAAATTAGGTCTCGATAAAATTGGTCTTAAGGTGGATGAGCGTGGCTTCATTCCAATTGATGACCACACTTGCGCAACAGCTGCACCTGGCGTTTACGCCGTAGGTGACGTTGTACGTGGACCAATGCTGGCCCACAAAGCGGAAGATGAGGGTGTGCTGGTTGCCGAAACGATTGCTGGTCAAAAACCCCATATCGACTACAACTGCATCCCTTGGGTAATCTATACCGATCCAGAAATTGCTTGGGTTGGTAAAACTGAAGAGCAGCTAAAACAGGCTGGTATTGCTTATAAGGCTGGTCAGTTCCCATTTGCTGCTAACGGTCGTGCATTAGGTATGGATCGTGCCGATGGCTTCGTCAAAGTATTGGCCGATGAAAAAACCGATGAAATCTTAGGCGTTCATATTATTGGACCAAATGCTTCTGACCTCATTGCAGAAGCAGCCGTAGCGATGGAGTTCAAAGCTGCAGCTGAAGATATTGCTCGTATCTGTCATCCACATCCAAGCTTATCGGAAGTGGTTCGCGAAGCAGCATTGGCGACGGACAAACGTGCATTAAACATGTAATTGAAAGCATTAGAGTATTACCATCAAGAGTTAAAGACGCGCGGGTATCAGAGCGATCCCGCGCAGCTTGCTGCCATTGAGCGCTTACAGCGCTGTGAAGATGAATGGATTGCTTATAAAGAAATCCGTAGCAATGGCCTAAAAAAGAAACTGTTCAAACCAAAGCTTCCCCGTGGCGTTTATCTGTGGGGTGGAGTAGGTCGGGGCAAATCCTTTCTCATGGATTGCTTCTTTGCTGCATCCCCTTTAGAAAAAAAGATCCGTATTCATTTTCATGAGTTCATGCGCGAGGTTCACCGTGAACTTCATGAGCTCTCTGGTATGGCTGATCCCCTCGATGAATTATCTAAAAGAATTGCCAAGAGATATCGACTGATTTGTTTTGATGAGTTTCATATCAACGATATTGCCGATGCGATGATTCTGTATCGCTTGTTGAGTGCGCTGTTTGAGGATCGAGTGCAGTTTGTCATGACTTCCAATTACCAGCCTAGCCAGCTTTATCCCAATGGCTTGCATCGCGATCGTTTGCTTCCAGCTATTAAATTGCTTGAGGAACAGCTCGACGTGATGAATGTGGATGCTGGTAATGACTATCGCCGTGTGCAGATGGCTCAAGTTGAGGCCTATCTCACGCCAGTTAATGCAGAGACCCATACTGTATTAATGCGCATGTTCCAAACCTTAATTGGAAATCAGAAGGAAACAGTTCGACCTGTATTACGTATTGAATCTCGAGAATTAAGGCCTTTGCATATGGCCGAGGGAATAGTTTGGTTTGACTTCCAGACTCTCTGCTGCGGCCCAAGATCCCAAAATGACTATTTAGAGATTGCCAAGCTCTTTCATACGGTGATTTTGTCCGGGGTGCCTTATATGCCACCCAGAATGACA
>NZ_NCFJ01000412.1:0-2283 GCF_002281105.1 Polynucleobacter sp. 35-46-11 | reverse complement strand
ACCCCCTTAATCAATATAGAAAAAGAATGATGTCCATCAAAAATCAAGACTACGCTTTTGTTCGCAATAAGCTCCTCAAAAAAGAAGAGGTTGCATTCCTTGATGTGCGCGAAGAAGATCCTCATGCTCAGGAGCATCCTTTATTTGCAGCTAATTTTCCGCTATCCCGTATTGAAGTTGATGCCCTTAGCAAGCTTCCCAGAAAAGATGTGCCAATCGTTACGCTCGATGATGGCGAAGGTTCCGCGCAGCTGGCAGCACAGAGACTCTCTGAACTTGGCTACCTGGATGTATCCGTTTTTCAGGGCGGAGTAAAGGCATGGAAAGCTGCAGGCGGTGAAGTATTTAAAGATGTGAATGTGCCCAGCAAATCTTTTGGGGAGTTTGTAGAATCCAAAAGACATACGCCCTCCCTATCCGCGCAAGAAGTAAAGAAGTTGCTTGATGACAAAGAAGATGTTGTAGTGGTTGACGTGCGTCGCTTTGATGAATATCAAACCATGAGCATCCCTACTGGTATTAGCGTGCCTGGCGCCGAACTGGTTTTGCGCGTTCCTGAGCTCGCACCTAACCCAAAGACCAAGATCATCGTGAACTGCGCAGGGAGAACGCGTAGCATCTTAGGTACACAGTCCTTGATCAATGCAGGAATCCCCAATGAGGTGAATGCATTACGTAATGGCACTATTGGCTGGACCTTGGCTGGTCAAGAGCTGGATAAGGGCCAAAGTCGCAAATTTACAGAGGTGAGTGATAGCACTGCTAGTGAAGCCGCACAACGCGCACGTAGTGTTGCTGACAAAGCGGGAGTGAAGCGAGTAACGCTTGCAGATATCGCGCAGTGGAAATCCCAAACTGATCGCACTACTTATTTCTTTGATCCAAGAACACCTGAAGAATATGAGGCAGGACATCTTCCTGGATTTCGCTCAACGCCAGGCGGTCAATTGGTACAAGAAACAGAAATGGTTGTGCCTGTTCGAGGCGCTCGCATTGTTCTATCCGACCCGGGCGGCGTTAGAGCAAACATGCCCGCCTCATGGCTTGCACAGATGGCATGGGATGTCTATGTCATTGATGGCATCAAAGAATCTGATCTGACTGAGAAAGGCCCATGGAAGCAGGCCCTACCAGCATCACCAAAGATTCAAACGGTGGATGCAACCACTGCTTCTGCATGGTTGAAAAATGATGGTGACACGATTGTGATAGATCTTAGTACCCATGCAAATTATGTAAAAGGTCATATTCCGGGTGGCTGGTTTGCACTACGCTCACAGTTTTCCACTGCTATGAAAAATCTACCAACAGCAAATCGTTATGTACTTACGAGTACTACCGGTGAACTAGCGGTATTTGCTGCCAATGAAATTCAGTTGCTAACAAAGGCTAGTGTATTTGTTTTATCCAGTGGCAATAAGGCATGGATGGATGCGGGCCTTGAGATGGAAAAGGGTCCTACCCACTTAGCGTCCCCTCCGATGGATCGTTACAAGCGCCCATACGAAGGCACCAGCGTAGATCCCGCTGCTATGCAAGCTTACCTAGACTGGGAGTTTGGACTGGTAGAGCAACTTGGCAAGGATGGCACCCATCACTTCTGGGTACTTTAAATCTGATCTGAATGGTGGCGCCTTATTGGCGCCACCTCTTTTAATGCCGCCAATGTTCAGAAAAATCATCCTATTAGTTTTTGCCTTAGGGCTTTCAGCCTGCGGAAGAGAAACGTATACCACCTGGTCATGCATAGATGATGCTGGGTCCAAATCAACGATGATTTTGAAAAAGGCGCAGATGCAGTTTCAGGATCTTCAATATGGCTACTGTGGAAGCCTTGGCCCTCTGAGCTATTTTGATCTGAAGTGCCCAGGACAAATTCAGGAGTCCAGCCAAATCTTTACGCCCAGCTCAGGCAAACTGATCAGCAGCGGAAAAGAACTGAAGTGCAATGCCCTCTAAAGAACACAACCCCCTCAACCCCAAGAAACTGCTTCTGACTAAGTGGACTGCTGTAAAGCCGACACACAAACGAAAACATTTTCTGGTGAGTAAAGTCATTTTGCCGGAGTTACCAGAAGCTGCCATTGAGCTGGTTGAGCTGGAGGCCGTATTTGATAAGAGCGTTCAGGTAATTGCCTGGCGTGATTTAAAAAATACAGAGATCTGGCTCCAAGGCTGGGTGTAAAAAAGCCACCCGTATGAACTGACCCCCAAAAGTTGGACCTTATGTCCAACCAAGGGGGTTTTGTTTTATGAGCAAGTACAGTAAGCAGTTCAAGCTAA
>NZ_NCFJ01000411.1:0-2287 GCF_002281105.1 Polynucleobacter sp. 35-46-11 | reverse complement strand
CAAACCCGCTGGTATGGGCAAATGATTGATGAGGCCAAGGGAAGTTATGGATTTGGTTACGACCCGCACTTCCTTTTGCCTGAGCTCGGCATCACTGCCGCAGAACTAGAATCTTCAGAGAAGAATCTCATTAGCCACCGTGGCCAAGCATTACGCGAACTCATTGCAAAACTTCAAAGCCGTGCTGAACACGCTTAATCCCGTTTTGGCCACTACGCCAAAACTCACCGCCCTACCCCCGCTGTCTTTGTACATTCATTTTCCGTGGTGCGAAAAGAAGTGTCCTTATTGCGACTTCAATTCACATCAAATTAAAGATGTGGTGAATACGTCAAGCGAAAAAATATCTCAAGGCTTTGATGAAGCACGTTACATCAAAGCGCTCATTACCGATCTCGAAACAGAGCTACCTCGCATCTGGGGTCGTCAAGTCCACAGCATCTTTATTGGTGGAGGTACACCTAGCTTGTTATCTGCTGATGGTATGAATGGATTGCTCTCTGCCATTCGGGCACGGGTAAACCTAGAGCCCGATTGCGAGATCACTATGGAAGCCAACCCAGGCTCAGTGGAGACTGATAAGTTTGCAGGCTTTGCTAGGGCGGGAATCAATCGCGTCTCTTTAGGCATTCAGAGTTTTCAGGATGAGCAGTTAAAAGCCTTGGGACGTATTCATAATGGCGAAGAAGCCAAGCGCGCGATTGAGATTGCCTTGCAGCACTTCAAGTCGGTCAATTTAGATCTGATGTACGGCTTACCTAATCAAACCCTGGAAGCTGCTAAAGCAGATATTGAAACTGCGCTCTCCTTTAAGACTCCGCACCTATCTTTCTATAACTTAACGCTTGAGCCCAATACCTACTTTGCCAATTTCCCACCAAAGCTACCCAATGAAGATCAGATTGATGCGATCTTTGAGCAGAATTTAGCTCTTCTTGAAGCGGCTGGCTATAGACGGTACGAGGTCTCTGCCTACGCCAAGAAAGATCAAGAGTGCAAACACAATCTTAATTACTGGCGCTTTGGTGATTACATCGGAATCGGTGCGGGAGCCCATGGCAAGATCTCCTTCCCAGACAAAATTACCCGACAAGTGCGCGAGCGCCACCCCGAGACTTACATGCAAGCAATGGAAAGCAAAGGCAATGCCTTGATTGAAGCTAGGGAGATTCCAAGTAAAGATCTTCCTTTTGAATTCATGCTCAATACATTGCGCCTCACTGATGGTGTAGATACCATCACCTTTAGCGAGCGCACAGGCTTGCCACTAAATGTAGTTTCAAAAGGATTGGATGAGGCCTGCAAAAAAGGTTTATTAGATTCAAATCCCAGCAAGCTTAAGGCTACCGAACAGGGTTTGCGTTATCTGAATAATTTACAAGAGATGTTTTTGTAAGAACTATCTACAGATATAGGAATTGAATTACTTTCCTGTCCAGACGGGTGGCTTCCCATCCAAAAATGCAGCAACCCCATTCTTAAAGTCCTCACTGCCATAGCACTCCCGAATCAAATCGCTGCAATCCGGCAAGTTGTTCTTCATTATTCTTGTTAGAGTTTGCTTAGTAGATTTTTGTGTGATGGGCGCTAACTTCATTAAACGCTCTGCCAACTGATTTGCTTCATGCTCAAGTTCTTCAGCAGGATAAGTAGCCAATAGATAGCCCTTCTGTAGTAATTCTGGTGCAGTCACGAGCTCAGCTAATAGCAACATGCGTTTGACAATATTCACATCAAGGTGCGCAACAAGCCAAGCAACATTAGCAGCGGATAAACAATTACCTAAGGTTTTGGCAATAGGGACTCCAAAGCGCGCATCTGGCGTAGAGATACGAAAGTCACAGCAACTCGCAATAGCAAGTCCACCACCTACTGCCATGCCATCAATGACAGCGATGGTGGGGATAGGCAACATGGCTAATGGAGCAAGGTAGCCATCAATTTCCTCTTCATACTGAATGCCGTCCTCACCATCCTGAAAAGTAGAAAACTGGGCAATGTCACTGCCAGATACAAAAGATTTACCACCGGCGCCGCGCAGAATGGCAACTCGTACCGAGGAGTTCTTAGCCAAATCTTGGCAAATGCTCTTTAAGCTTTGATACATCTGGGCAGTCATGGCATTTCGCGCAGCTTCATGATCAAAGGTAATCAATGCCATACCATTACGAAGCTCTAAATGAACTTCGGCAAGTGACGGCGTTTTGGAAGCTTCGGTATTAGCCATGAAATTGATCAATGAAGCCTAGTAAGTAGGTGCACAACAAGGTCTCTCTATTTGTTTTAT
>NZ_NCFJ01000410.1:0-2299 GCF_002281105.1 Polynucleobacter sp. 35-46-11 | reverse complement strand
AAAAATCAGGATTGCAGGAAGATGTAGCGTCATTAAGTTTTGTTCATATTGTCATTGCGGGAGTTTTGGGTGCCATAATTTTTATGGGCATACTCCTCTTGATAGTTAAAGCAGTTGTGTCCCATTGATTATTTTTTGATTGAATAGAGAGAATAAGATGTCATCCAATTCAACCCCTTACTATTTTGTTCCTGGACTATCTGGTCATCCAGCCTCAGCAGCTTTAGGCTTGCTTGCTTTTGGCGCTGGAATGTCTGGCTGGGTAAACCATGCAGCCTGGGGTGGCCCAGTTACTGCGGTTGGTGTTCTCTGGGTTTTATTTGTTCTCTATAACTGGTTTGGGGATACCATCGCCGAGTCTAACTCTGGTAAGAATGGTGTCAACGTAGATATTTCTTATCGCTGGTCGATGGCTTGGTTCATTTTCTCTGAGATTATGTTCTTTGGCGCATTCTTTGCGGCTTTGTTCTATGCGCGCAATATTGCGATGCCTTGGATGGGTGATGTTGAAAGTAAATTACTCTGGCCTGATTTCACAGCGGTTTGGCCTAATGATGGCCCTGCAGGATTGGTTGAGAAGTTCACGACTATGGGTCCGTGGCCAATCCCTACTATCAATACCTTGCTGCTCTTGTCTTCTGGTGTGACTGTGACTTACGCACATCATGCGATTCGTGAAGGTCATATGAAGCAAGCCATCAATGGCTTGGCTGCAACTGTTGCCTTGGGCGTTGTTTTCTTAGGCTTCCAGATTTATGAGTACTACCATGCTTACCATGCCTTGAATCTGAAGTTAACTTCAGGCATTTATGGCTCAACATTCTTCATGTTGACCGGCTTTCATGGATTCCACGTATTCCTGGGTGGCTTAATGTTGGCTATTGTGTTGCGTCGAATGATTCGTGGTGACTTCACAGCTGAAAATCATTTTGCGTTTGAAGGGGCTGCTTGGTACTGGCACTTCGTTGACGTTGTCTGGCTTGGTCTGTACATCGCTGTTTACTGGATGTAAGGAAATAAAAAATCGGGGCATTAAGCCCCGATTTGCTTTAGATGCTTGCTAGCTTAGGAGTGGATTTAGTTTGTGCCCACCCGAACGCCACTAGCCTCGATGTATCCAAAGTAGTGGGCAATCAAAATTCCCAAGAAGAGTACTATTGAAAGTCCAATACGCAGCATGAGAGACTGAACCATTCTTGAGCTCCCACCTTTGTCTTTCATCATGAAGTAGAGAGCAGAGCCCAAGCTTCCTACAATCATTAGCAGTGCAACTGGAATAATCCATTTCATCTCAAAATACCCCCGTGAATATGTTTTCTAGCTTAATTACTAGTCGTATAGTCGCTACTTTATCAGCCCTTCTAGTGATTTTAGTGGGCTGTGGAGCAGGCATATGGCAGTTAAATCGGGCGGAACAAAAAATCCGCTTAGGTGAATCGCTTTCTGCCAAATTACAAATGCCTGTACTGAATGTCAATGCTGATAATTTGACCTTAGAACAGGCTTCAGAGCGCCGTATTCTTGCTCGGGGAAGGTTTGTGCAGGATGAGGTAGTTTGGTTAGATAACCGTCCTCGTCCTATCCCAGAGGGTGGATCTGGTGCTTCTGGGCAATCTGGCTTTTATGTGATGATGCCTTTGAAGTTGGAAGGTCAAGAAGCAGTTCTTTGGATTAATCGAGGATGGGCGCCTCGTAACAATCAAAATCGTATTGAGCTCCCCCCAGTCAAGACAGCCGATGAGATTGTGACTATTGAGGGTGTTGCATTCCCTCACCCGGGAAGAGTTTATGAATTAGGTCAAAAAGGGGATTCCAAAGCTAGGCCTCGAATTGAGCAAAATTTTGATTTGGCATTAGAAACTCAAAGCCATGAATGGAAGCAGCTACCTTTCATCGTTCGAGAGTCTGGTTCTTCGAAAGAGGATGGTTTAGTCAGAAATTGGCCCTCTCCAACAAATGGAGTCGATCGCCATTATGCTTATGCCTTTCAGTGGTTTGCATTAGCATTGGCTGGATTTTTATTTTGGCTCATCAATGGGCTTATGAAATACCGGCGAGAGCTAGCGGTAAATGGAGATAGAGTGTGAGTGATAAAGAATTATTGATCCCAGCTTCGCAAATGGATTCTTCCGCAATTAATGCGCAGACCCGCCGCGGCCGGCTGCAGATGTTATTTCTATTGCTAGCTTGTGCAGCACCTGTCATCGCCTCCTATTTGGCGTATTACGTATTTAAGCCAGAGGGTGGAAAAACTAACTTTGGAACTCTTGTTCAGCCAGTGCAAGATATGAATCCTGCT
>NZ_NCFJ01000409.1:0-2304 GCF_002281105.1 Polynucleobacter sp. 35-46-11 | reverse complement strand
AAGTTAGATCGATCCAAAGCTAAACCAGTGTCACGCCATGCACGATCAAAGCCTGCAGCCATTTCAATATGGGCAGTGTTAACACCCTCTTGAACTAACTTTGCTTTTGGGGTCTTGGGACCAAGCGGTACAGCAACCTGAGCCTTGGCCATTTCTTGCGTCATCCCCAAGCGCTCCATTAAACGAGCTAAGAATGCCGCTTCAAGCTCAGGGTCATTTGGACGTGCAGTCCAAATAGTAGAGATGCAAGCACCGGTACTGTCAGTGGTGCACACCTCTAAAGCACCGCGTTGAGTGATATAAATCTCCGTTTCGCCAGGCTTACTCACCTCAAGACGAGTCTTGTACTTATCACGCTCACCAGTGTCATAGAGGGAATCTAACGCACCGCCAATGGTTGATCGAATAAAATCTTGTGCAATCTTGGCACGATTCTCCGCCCAGTCCGTCTCCATGATGCCGGTAGAGGGTGAATCAATCACCAATAGAAAACCGTTCTCCTGCCAAAAATCTTTGATTTGTGGATAGAGCTCTGGAGCAGGTTTTTCAACAACCAACCAACGACGCTCCCCGTCACGAGCAATCCGCATACCCGGAATGCCGGTCATGACGTTCTTGCGAGTCTGCACTGATTTTTTTACTGCCGCGTTGTACTCAGACATCGTAGCGGAGCCATCCTGAACGATATATCTGCGATCAGCTTGAGCCGTAATGAGATCGGGAGGATAGGACAAATTAGGCCCACGAACAGCACCAGCAGATTTGTAATCCACGGTATCGTTTGTTGTTACTGATTTACATCCCAGCAGAGAGAAACTTGCCAAAGAAAGAATAAATAAAGTTGCGCAATGCTGGCGCACAAGTTGCATCACATTCGTCATAGTAAGCCGGCCTGTTTCATTGCAGTCTTCAAAGGTTCACGCAAAGCAACGCTCAAAGGGGTTAAAGGTAAACGAATTCCAGCAGTGACTTTGCCCATTTCATGCAGAGCCCATTTCACAGGAATCGGATTTGCCTCAGTAAACATGGCTTTATGCACAGCCAGTAATTGATATTGAATAGTACGTGTCTTGACGACATCATCAGACATTGCTGCCTGACACAATTGATGCATTAGACGTGGGGCAATATTGGCAGTAACGGAAATATTTCCCTTGCCACCCATCAACATCAACATTGCCGCACTCAGATCGTCGCCAGAAAATACAGAAAAATTAGCATGTCCAGCACGCTTAAGATCGGCTAGCAACAAAGTGCCTCGCTCAATGCTGCCAGTAGCATCCTTGATACCGATAATACCCGGCACTCCGGCCAAACGCACGGTAGTCTCACCCGCAAGATCAGCAACAGTTCGCCCAGGAACGTTATAAAGAATCACAGGCAAATCAACTGACTCCGCTATTTTCTTGAAGTGGGCGTACATACCCTCTTGAGTTGGCTTGTTATAGTAAGGAACAACCTGGAGGCTGGCGTCAGCACCAACCGACTTTGCAAAATTAGTTAACTCGATAGCCTCGGTAGTGGAATTGCCACCAGTACCCGCGATTACTGGAATGCGTCCAGCAATATGCTCAACGGCGACTTTAATCAGTTCACAATGCTCATCCACGGATACGGTGGGAGACTCTCCGCTCGTACCAACAATGACGATTCCATCAGAACCTTCAGCAACGTGCCAATCCAACAAAGAACGTAAAGCCGGAAAATCCAGACTTCCATCCTCGAACATCGGCGTCACAATAGCGGGCATACTGCCTGCGATAGGCTTTTTACTAGCTTGGGATTGTGTTGTATTAGTCACTTAATGTGTCTGATTATCTGAATGTTAACCACCAAATTGTAACGGAACGCACCCTTTTAAATGCCCTTTTACGGCACAAATCCGCTGAACCATGGCTGGTTTAGGGTGATCAAGGTAAATATCCTCGTAGGCTATGACCTTAAGGTCTGATCGGTGAGCCAAAGCAAGCAATTCCCCTGACTTGAGTAGGAAATTGGGGTTTGAGGGTTTGCCAAACTCAGCGTTCCCATCTGCAAACGTTTCATAGATCAAAACGCCGCCTTCGGTCAGCATTTTGGGCAATTCATCCAAAAATGGGCGATATAAATAATTAGTCACCACAATGCCTGAAAACTGTTGATTTAACAAAGGCCAATCCGCGCCCTCAAGATCTAGCGCTTGCATTTGAATGGAGATGCTTCGAAGCGGCTCAACAGCAGAAATGTCTTGGTCAACAGCGAGAATCTGATGACCCAAAGAAGCCAATAAAGCAGTATGTCTACCTGCGCCACAGGCAAGATCTA
>NZ_NCFJ01000408.1:0-2304 GCF_002281105.1 Polynucleobacter sp. 35-46-11 | reverse complement strand
GATGGTGCCCCGGGGCGGACTTGAACCGCCACGCCTTGCGGCACCGGATTTTGAGTCCGGCACGTCTACCAATTCCATCACCGGGGCAGGTGTTTGCAGTGGAAAAACTGCATTGAAACTAACTAAGAGGTGAGAGTGTAACAAAAAAGTTGTCTCGCCCCCATTCTTGGTCGCAGAAGCCCTTAAAATGACGACTTCAAGCCACATTACTCAAAAGGACTTACCCGTATGGCCGGCCATTCGAAATGGGCCAATATTCAGCATCGCAAAGGTCGTCAAGACGAAAAGCGCGGCAAGATTTGGACCAAACTCATCAAAGAAATCACAGTTGCAGCTAAATTAGGCGGCGGTGATATTGCCACGAACCCCCGTTTGCGCCTGGCAATTGATAAGGCCAAAGATGCCAATATGCCCAATGACAACGTACAACGAGCAATTCAGCGCGGTACTGGCTCGCTCGAAGGCGTGAACTATGAAGAAATTCGTTACGAAGGTTATGGCCTCAATGGAGCAGCCATTATTGTTGATTGCCTGACTGATAATCGCACTCGCACTGTTGCTGAAGTGCGCCATGCATTTGCAAAAAATGGCGGCAATATGGGGGCCGAGGGTTCAGTTGCTTTCATGTTTAAACACTGTGGCCAAATGATTTTCGCCCCAGGCACCAATGAAGATCAGCTCATGGAAATTGCGCTCGATGCTGGCGCAGAAGATGTCATTACCCATGACGATGGCTCACTAGAGGTGCTCACACCAGTGCCTGATTTTCCTAAAGTGCAAGATGCACTCACTCAAGCAGGCTTAAAAGCTGAGATGGCTACCGTAACGATGCGCCCTGAAACGGAAACTGAGTTCGAGGGTGAACAAGCCGAAAGCATGCAAAAACTATTAGATGCGCTTGAGAATTTAGATGATGTTCAAGAAGTATTTACGAATGCCTCTTTGTAGTCGATCAACCCCTTAAATACTTTTATATATTTAGCTCTTTATGAAAATTCTTTTAATTGGATCCGGTGCTCGCGAACATGCATTAGCATGGAAGCTAGCTCAATCACCCCAAGTGCAAACCGTATTTGTAGCACCAGGTAATGGCGGCACTGCTACTGCAAAACAAGATGCTGCAGGGATTCAAAATCTCCCCATCTCCGATCTTCAAGAGTTAGCAGATTTTGCCAAACGTGAAAAAATTCACCTGACCGTAGTTGGCCCCGAGGCTCCATTGGCTGCCGGTATCGTGGATGTGTTTCGCAATCAGGGATTGCGTATTTTTGGACCAACCCAACTTGCTGCGCAATTGGAGTCCTCAAAGGATTTCTCTAAAGCGTTCATGAAACGCCATGGCATTCCAACAGCGGAGTACCAGACCTTTTCAAATGCATTAGAGGCGCATGCTTACATTGACGCTAAAGGCGCGCCCATTGTGATCAAAGCCGACGGTTTAGCTGCCGGCAAAGGCGTGGTTGTGGCAATGGATTTGGCAGAAGCTCATGCAGCAGTCGACATGATGCTTGCCGACAACAAGCTGGGCAATGCGGGCGCCCGCGTAGTCATTGAAGAATTCCTGACTGGTGAAGAAGCCAGCTTCATCGTGCTCGTGGACGGCAAGCATGTTTTAGCTTTAGCTACTAGCCAAGATCACAAACGCTTACTCGATGCCGATCAAGGCCCCAACACTGGTGGCATGGGTGCGTACTCCCCTGCTCCAGTTGTCACTCCGGAAATTCATGCACGCGCCTTACGTGAAGTCATCATGCCTACAGTCAAGGGCATGGAAGCTGATGGCATTCCATATACAGGCTTCCTTTATGCCGGCCTCATGATTTCCCCTGACGGCAAGATTAAGACTTTGGAATTTAACTGCCGCATGGGTGATCCAGAAACGCAACCGATCATGGCGCGCCTGCGCAGTGATTTAGTCAATACATTGGATCACGCGGTTGATGGCACCTTAAATGAAGTGGAGCTGGATTGGGATCGTCGCACTGCATTAGGCGTAGTACTTGCAGCTCATAACTATCCGGATACTCCGCGCAATGGCGATGTAATCACCGGCATTCCCGTTGATACTGAAGATCAAATAACCTTTCATGCTGGTACCAAGTTACAAGATGGCAAGCTACTCACCTCAGGTGGTCGCGTCATGTGCGTAGTGGGCCTATCCGACACTGTTCGTGGTGCACAACAAAAAGCATACGACGTTATTGCCAAGATCCAATTTGATGGCATGCAATATCGCAAAGATATTGGCTATCGCGCAGTGAAGTAATTCAACCCATTCATCCATCCCAACATAAAGATCTTTAA
>NZ_NCFJ01000407.1:0-2305 GCF_002281105.1 Polynucleobacter sp. 35-46-11 | reverse complement strand
GCCTGTCCTTAGAGTGATGGTCGAAGCCAATGATGACGCTATTGCCCTTAGTGCCGCTAAGAGTATTGCTAACTTGATCCCATCTGCCTAAGTATCTGAATTTATTGAGATATTTTTAAGTAGATTCAGTGTCATAAAAGAGTCATACTCAATCCGTATTGTTTAGTTATCGCAATGTTGCGTGAACTAAACGAGGATTACTCCACATGAAATCATTCTTGAAAAAAGCACTAGTTATTGGTGCGATTTCTGTAGCTCCAGTTGCCTTTGCTGCCGAAATGACTGGCGCTGGCGCAACATTCCCATACCCAATCTATGCTAAATGGGCTGAGGCTTACAAATCTAAAACCGGTACTAGCTTAAATTATCAGTCTATCGGTTCTTCTGGTGGTATCAAGCAGATCAAAGCAAAGACAGTTGACTTTGGCGCTTCAGATGCTCCAGTCAAGTTTGAAGATTTGGAAAAAGAAGGTTTGGTTCAATTCCCAGCAATTATTGGTGGCGTAGTTCCTGTTATGAACGTAGATGGTGTTAAGCCAGGCGAACTCAAATTAGATGGCCCAACATTGGCTGATATTTTCCAAGGCAACATTACCAACTGGAATGACAAGCGTATCGCTATCATGAACCCAGGCGTGAAGATCCCTACTGGTGATATCACTGTGGTTCACCGTGCTGATGGCTCTGGTACAACTGCCATTTTCACTGACTACTTAGCAAAAGTTAGCTCACTCTGGAAGGATGCTGTTGGTGCTGGTGCTGCTGTTAAGTGGCCTGCTGCTTCTTCTGTTGGTGGTAAAGGTAACGAAGGTGTTGCAGCTAACGTTAACCGTGTTAAAAACTCAGTTGGCTATGTGGAGTATGCATATGCTAAGAAAAACAAAATGACTACTATCTCTATGAAAAATAAAGATGGTAACTATGTGTTGCCTGATGACAAGACATTTGCCGCGGCTTCAGCTGGTACAGATTGGTCTAAAGTTCCGGGTATGGGAACATTTATTACCAATGCTCCTGGCGCGCAGTCTTGGCCAATCACAGGCGCATCATTCATTTTGATGTACAAAAACCCAGAGAAAAAAGCAAACTCTGCTGAAGTGTTGAAGTTCTTTGACTTCGCATTCAAAGAAGGTAAGCAAATGGCTCTTGAGCTTGACTATGTACCAATGCCTGATGCAACTACAGACTATATTCGTAAGAGTGTTTGGTCCAATATTGCTAAGTAATTTGTTAGATTGATTGTTTAATCTCAACACTGAAACAGCTCCAACTTTGGTTGGGGCTGTTTCAACATTAAATGAAGTCCAAATATGATTGAATCAACACAGTCACACTCAGCACCAACGCCCCAGGCTCTGCGTATTGCTAAGCTGCAACGTATTCAAGATTTTCTATTTCATGGCATAACGCAATTTTTTGCCTTATCAGTTTTGATTGCATTACTCGGAATTATTATTTCTCTGGTTATTAATGCTTGGCCTGCTTTAGATAAGTTTGGTGTTAGCTTTTTCTTTACTAAAGAGTGGGACATCATTAACGGTGAATTCGGTGGCCTTATTGCCATCTATGGCACCTTAGTAACCTCTTTAATTGCCTTGCTCATCGCCGTACCATTAAGTTTTGGTATTGCTGTATTTCTAACTGAACTTTGCCCAGCTGCCCTTCGTAGACCGCTGGGTACTGCTGTTGAGTTACTCGCCGCCGTGCCATCCATCATTTACGGTATGTTTGGCTTATTTATATTTGCACCAATTTTTGCTGATTACATTCAGCCTGCCTTGCAAGGAACTTTAGGCTACATTCCAGGTTTAGGAATCCTATTTTCAGGTCCAATGAATGGTATTGGCGTTCTATGTGCAGGCCTGATTTTGGCAATGATGGTTTTGCCATTTATCGCTTCAGTTATGCGTGATGTTTTTGAAATTGTTCCCCCAGTTCTGAAAGAATCAGCCTATGGTATTGGCTGCACCACTTGGGAAGTGGTAAAGAATGTTGTGCTCCCTTATACAAAAGCGGGCGTGATCGGTGGGATTATGTTGGGATTGGGTCGAGCCCTTGGCGAAACTATGGCGGTTACTTTTGTTATCGGTAATGCTCACCGTCTTTCTGCTTCCTTATTCTCCCCAGGAAATTCGATTGCCTCAACATTGGCTAATGAATTCGGTGAAGCTGAGCTTGGAGCTCACTACTCATCTTTATTTGCATTGGGCCTTGCGCTATTTATTATTACATTCATTGTTTTAGCGATCGCGAAATGGATGTTAATCAATATGGAAAAAAAGCAGGGACTTAAAACATGAACGGC
>NZ_NCFJ01000406.1:0-2308 GCF_002281105.1 Polynucleobacter sp. 35-46-11 | reverse complement strand
GCTAATATCGAGGTATCCATTAATCACTAAGCGGAGTATTTATGAGTTACGACAAGGTCAGTCCGGGTAAAAAAATCCCAGAATCATTCAACGTCATTATTGAGATCCCAATGAATGCGGATCCAGTGAAGTATGAAGTGGATAAAGAAACTGGCTGCCTCTTCGTAGATCGCTTCATGGGTACAGCAATGCACTATCCATGCAACTACGGTTACATCCCAAAAACGATTGCTGGTGACGGAGATCCTGTTGACGTTCTCGTTATTACTCCATTTGCATTGGTACCAGGCTCAGTAGTGAGCTGCCGCGCCATCGGAATGTTGGAGATGGAAGATGAAGGCGGACAAGACGCGAAGTTGTTGGCCGTTCCAGAAGATAAGATTTTGCCAATCTACAAGCATTTGCAAAAGCCTGAAGATGTAAACGAATTACTCCTCGCCCAAATTCAACACTTCTTCGAGCACTATAAAGATCTCGAAAAAGGTAAGTGGGTAAAAGTTAAAGGTTGGACTGGTGTTGCTGGTGCCCATAAAGAAATTTTGGACGGCATCGAAGGTTACGCTAAGTCACAGAAGTAATTGATTTGTAATTGGGAGTGAGCTCGCAAAAAATCGCCCTGGCGCAAATCAACCCTCTTTTGGGTGATTTGCCTGGCAACGCGCAGCTCATTTCTCAAGCCGCCGCAAATGCTTATGCACAAGGCGCCACACTAGTTCTCACGCCAGAGCTCTCGCTCACTGGCTACCCTCCAGAAGACTTACTGCTTCGCCCTGCCTTTATTGAGGCTGCCGATCGTGAGCTCAGTTGTTTAGTGCTGGAGCTCCAGAAATTTCCAGGATTGACCGTGATTGTTGGTCACCCAAAAAAGACTGCAAATGGTTTGCAAAACTATGCGTCAGTCATTCGTGATGGAAAAGTTATTGCCGGCTATGCCAAACAAGAATTACCCAATCATGAAGTATTTGATGAGGTGCGCTACTTCACACCAGGCAACGAAGCCTGTGTCTTTGAAAATGCCGGCATCCAATATGGACTCATTCTGTGTGAAGACGCTTGGCATGCAGGCCCAGCTAAACAGGCTCATGCTGCTGGCGCCCAAGTACTTCTGGTTCTCAATGCCTCACCTTATCACCTCCAAAAAGAATCTTTACGTATTGAGGTGCTGCGCAAACAAATTGCCTTAAGCAAGATGCCTTTGGTTTATGTCAATGCAGTAGGCGGCCAAGATGAATTGGTTTTTGATGGTGGATCCTTTGCCTTGAACAGCGCGGGCAAGGTAGTGATGACCATGCCACAGTTTGAAACCGCTCTAGGCTATGTCGATGTCAATGCATCCGCTGACTTAGAGATAGGATCTCTTATTCCCCCATCAAGCGTAGAAGCTCAGGCCTATCAAGCTCTTGTTTTGGGTGTCCGAGACTATGTTCAGAAGAACCGTTTTCCAGGAGTCATTATTGGCCTCTCGGGTGGGGTTGATTCAGCATTAGTTCTGGCAATAGCGGTTGATGCATTGGGGGCAGACAAAGTTCGCGCCGTCATGATGGCCTCTCGCTATACCGCTGATATCTCTTGGATTGATGCTAGAGAAATGGCTCAGAATCTGGGTGTTCAATATGATGAGATCCCCATTAGCGAACCTGTTGATGCTTTAGAGCATGCCTTGGCTGAGCAATTCAAGGGCCTCAAACTGGACGCCACCGAAGAGAATATTCAGGCGCGAGTACGTGGCACTCTCCTAATGGCGCTCTCTAATAAAACCGGCCGTCTAGTTCTTACAACCGGTAATAAAAGTGAAATGGCTGTGGGCTACTGCACTCTCTATGGAGATATGGCCGGTGGCTTTGCAGTCATTAAGGATATCGCCAAAACCTTGGTCTATCGCTTGTGCGCTTACCGCAACAGTATTACCCCAATTATTCCGGAGCGGATTTTGACGCGCGCCCCTTCCGCAGAATTACGTCCTGATCAAACCGATCAAGATAGCCTGCCATCGTATGAAGTATTGGATGGCATCGTAGAGCGCTATATGGAGCAAAACCAATCCATCGCCCAAATTATTGCCGCCGGCTTTGATCCAGAAAGCGTAGAAAAAGTTACCCGCCTGATTAAGCTCAATGAGTACAAGCGTCGCCAAGCACCTCCGGGTGTTCGTGTGACCACCAGAGCCTTTGGGCGTGACTGGCGCTATCCTATTACCTCCCAATTTAGGGCGTAACTGGGCATTGGTTTTCAGTTCTAGGTATGATTACTGTATTAAGGGGAATATATGAAGCTAATCACATCCATTATTAAGCCGTTCAAACTTGAC
>NZ_NCFJ01000405.1:1990-4299 GCF_002281105.1 Polynucleobacter sp. 35-46-11 | reverse complement strand
GACATTCAGTTGGTTTACATACTGCCAGTAGTGGAGCAGTGATGGAGGGTAGGGCTGATGATTTGGCAAGCCACTTGCCAGTTGCACGGATCATAGTCAACCAAGCTCACGCTATTGCTACCGGAGGTAGTTTTGAAAATGGCCTACCATTCTCTTTATCTATGGGTTGCGGTACTTGGGGAAAAAATAATTTCTCCGATAACATGAACTATCGTCATTATCTCAACACCACTCGAATCGTAAGGCCCATTGCTGAAAAGGTGCCTGAGGTCGAGGATTTACTGGAAAATTATTTCAGTCAGTTTCCAAAATAATCCGTATTAGCACTAACTTAATCTCGCTCAATATAGTGGATACATTTAGCACTAACAGCGCTAGCATGGCGCAAGTCTTAAGCCGTTGGGCTCAAACTCAACCTGATCATGCATTGTTATATGCGCCAGAGACTGATCAAACATTATCTTATGGTCAGATGGCAATTGAGGCCGAGAATTTTATGGGTTGGCTCCAAGAACATCAGATCAGTGCTGCTGGTCATGTTGGCATATTTATGCACAATGGCCGCCAAACGACAACGGTTTTTATTGCCACTATGGCATCTGGTCGCGTGGTTACTCCACTCAATTTATTGGCACCTGTGGATCAGCTGGCATGGGTTTTAGATCACAGTGATATTGAGGTTTTATTTTATGCTCCAGAAAACAAGCAAAGCTTATTTGCCGCTCTGAAAAAAACGCAGCGCTCATTTGAGTTAGTCGAGCTAGATCCAGATGCACAAGCTGGACCATTTTTGCAGTCTGCTCGTATTGCTTTGCCTCAAGTTGACACAAATAGCCCAGCATTATTGATGTATACCTCAGGTACTACCGGTACACCTAAGGGGGTATTGCTAACCCATCGAAACTTGCTGCATGCGGCAAAGTCCATTAGCGAATGGCACAAATTATCTCCGGCTGATATTGTCTTGAGCTCGCTACCGATCTACCATATTAATGGTCAAGTCATCTCAACAATTACCCCGTTCTTTTCTGGTGGATCCATTGTTGCGCCACACCACTTTTCTGTATCCACCTGGTGGAAGACAGCAATTCGATACAAGTGCACCTGGATCAATATGGTTCCCACCATCATTGCCTATTTGATTAATGCCGCTAAAAGTGGGGCTAATAAACCTGATCTAGCCCAGTTAAAACACATTCGCTTTGGGCGTTCTGCGTCAGCCCCTCTACCGCCAGAGCATCATCGTGAATTTGAGGCCTTGTTTGGAATGCCAGTGATCGAAGCGATGGGTATGACTGAAACTTGTTCAATTGTGTTTTGCAATCCACACGATGAGCGCAGGCGTTTTGGTAGCCCTGGGCTTCCCTGCGGAGTGCAAGCAAAAATCGTTGATGATTCTGGAATAATAGTCCCTGATCTTATTTCTGGAGAAATTTGCCTCAAAGGTGAGAATGTATTGCATGCCTACTACAAAGGTGAAACTGAAACAAAGAAAGCATTTGATAATGACGGCTGGATGAGAACGGGCGATCTCGGCATGAGAGATGCCGACGGCTTTTATTTCATTACCGGTAGATTAAAAGAGCTGATTATTAAGGGGGGTGAAAATATTGCTCCCCGCGAAATCGATGAAGTACTTTTGAAGCATCCTGCTGTCCTCGATGCTGCATCTGTTGGAATTCCGGACTCCAATTATGGGCAGGAAATTATGGCCTGCATTATTTTGAAAGAGGGACAGTCTTGCTCTGAGACAGAGATGCGCCAATTCTGCATTGATAATTTAGGGAAATTTAGAACTCCCAAAACTATCCTCTTTATGGAGGATTTGCCTAGAGGACCATCTGGAAAAGTACAGCGCTTAAAGTTATTGGATTTAGTGGAAGCGAAATAATCAGATTTACTTGACGGGCTTTTTGCTGTGTCCGAGTATTTTGCGCATCAAGATGGATGTGAAGATGCCAATGAGAATGGCCCATTCAAGGGCAATCGTCACAGTACCTATTGCTGTGACAATCATCGGAATCCAAGCGCCCTTGCCTAATTCAAACTCATGACGAATTTGCTTTATATCAATTAATTTCCATGCCACTAGTAGCAATAAGGAAGCAATGACGACATAGGGAATGTGCTTTGCTAGGGGCGACACAAATGCCAAAATAATTACCAAGAAAAACGCAGCGCTAATAGCAGATAGTGGTGTTTTTGCCCCTGCAGCTAAATTAACCCCTGTGCGATTAAAAGATCCACTTGAAGGGTAGGCTGAAAAGAAAGAGCCCATGACATTGGCTAAACCTTGCCCAATAAATTCT
>NZ_NCFJ01000405.1:0-1982 GCF_002281105.1 Polynucleobacter sp. 35-46-11 | reverse complement strand
ACTCTCGTGTCTTTAATGCGATTGCGCGGGCAATAGCCATAGCCTCGGTTGAGGCCAGTAAAGTCATGATTAAAGTGGCGCCAAATAATTGCTGCAAAGTAGCTGGGTTGAGGTCTGGGAAGGATAGTGGAGGAAATGCGCCCGGGATATTACTGACCCGCTTAAACGGGCTTAGCTGCGGGAAAGCAAGCTCAATCAAGATTGCAGCGATTGCGCCAACAATGACGGCAATCAGCATTGCTGGTACATATTCATTCAAAGGAGCCCACAAACGACTGACGCCCAAGGTAATGAGTACGAGTGCAATCGATTGCCATTGAATGTCGCCGCTTACTAAGCGTTTGCCGACCGCTTGTATGGTGTGGATGACATCGGTGCCCCGAGGTATATCCATTCCAAGGAGGGTGCCAACCTGGCTATTAATAATGAGCATGGCAGCACCAGCAGTAAAGCCAACAATCACGGAATGCGGGACTTTTTCTACCCATTTGCCAATGCCACTAAATCCTAAAATCAATTGGATTACGCCAACCAGGAAGCTGAGCGTTAATACGAGTGCAACATACTGGGTAGACTCTGGCAGAGCCATTGGGGCAATGAGGGCCATCGTGGTGAGGGAGATAGCATTGGCTGGCCCAGTAACCATGAGGCGACTTGAGCCAAAAAGCGCCGCAATCAAGCAAGGCACCATGGCAGCATAGAGGCCGTAATGCGGTGGCATGCCAGCAAGTAATGCAAATGCAATTCCTTGAGGCAATACCACAATGGCCCCAGTTAGGCCCGCGAGTAAATCAGCGCGTATTGTGCCCGGATTGCGATACTCAGGTAACCATTTAAAAAAGGGGAGCTGTCTCATCATGAATGGCAGGTATTTTTATAGTTGCACTACCAAAGCTGTCAGTTTACTCAATATCCGCTGGTATTTAAGAGTGTTTAGTACCCTTGCCTAATATTAGGTCTGATGCTCTTTCGGCCAGCATGACCGCCGGCCAGTTAGTATTGCCAGAAGGCAATGTAGGCATTGCGGAGCAGTCTACAACTCTGAGGCCCGTGACACCTCTGACTTTTAGATCGCCATCCAATACAGCGAGTGGATTATCGTCAGTACCCATTTGGCATGTACCAGTCGGATGAAAAATGGTTGCGCCACTATTGCGACAGAATTCAAGTATGTCTGCATCGCTCTGTGGATTGTTAGGTTTAATTTCCCGCTCGATTAAAGATGTAAGAGGTTCTGTTTGCGCAATTTTGCGTGCAAATTTGACGGCTGCAACGCTAGTGGCACGATCATGCTCTGTGGCGAGGTAGTTGGCAAACATCTTGGGCGGCACTAGTGGATCGTTTGATTGAATGCGAACATGGCCCCGGGATTCTGGTCTCAGTTGGCACACTGACATGGTAAAGCCAGGGAAAGGATGTACGTTACCCCCGGCCATATCTGCCGATAAGGTGGCTAAATGAAACTGAATATCTGGTGTAGTAGATGATTCCATGACCTTGGTAAATAGACCGCCTTGATTGATGCCAATCGAAAGCGGCCCGCCACGAAACAGAAGCCAATCTAAGCCCATCATCGCTTTTCCTAGAAGTGAAGAGAGTTGGACATTAGTAGAAATGGGTTGATTGAGTTCGTAAATCAAGCGGTACTGCAAATGATCCTGCAAATTCTCACCAACACCAGGTAAATCATGGATGAGTGGGATATTGAATTCACTGAGAAGTTTTGCAGGGCCAATCCCTGACAACTGCAAAATTTGCGGCGATTGAAGAGCGCCTGCACTCAAAATGATTTCTTTATTGGCTCGAATAATCTGCTTTTCACCATGACGACTCAATTCAATCGCTACTGCGCGACGTCCCTCAAATAGAACGCGCATCACTTGACTATCAGTCAAGATCGTGAGGTTGGGGCGATGCTTGGCAGGCTTTAGATAGGCAACGGCAGTACTGCACCGTAATCCCTTATTTGTAGTGAGTTGGTA
>NZ_NCFJ01000404.1:0-2318 GCF_002281105.1 Polynucleobacter sp. 35-46-11 | reverse complement strand
TACCTTGAATAACCCCAATTAAATCACTTTAAAATGGTTTCATTTAGCAAGATATTCGATTAGCACTCCATATAAATGAGTAATTGCATCTCTCACCCAAAAAGACCCGCTTATTTATGCACTCTTTAGTCTCACTATTAAATCAAACTTGGTTTGCCGTCTTTATGGGAGTCGCTCTGATCGGTGCGGTCTTATCTTCCGTGCATCATGCCGAGGTCATTGCCCATAAAACGGGTGAACCTTATGGAACTCTAGTTCTTTCGATTTGCGTGACAATTATTGAGGTATCACTAATTATCGCCATGATGCTGTCAGGCCATGAGGGTGCTGAATTTATTGCCAGAGATGCCGTCTTCGCAACAGTCATGATTGTGGTCAATGGTGTGATTGGCCTATGCATCTTTATAGGTGGCTTTAAGCATCATGAAATGTCTTTCCGAAATGAGGGAAACAACTCTGCACTAGCAGTTCTCACCTCATTGGCGACCTTCATTCTGGTGATGCCTATGGTGACTGTCAGCACCCCTGGGCCCGATTTCACCAAGAGCCAGCTTGCCTTTGTGGGCACCACCTCTTTTGCATTGTATGCAGCTTTTATCTTCTTCCAAACAGTTAGTCATCGCGACTACTACCTTCCTAAGGCAGAGGATAAAAAGACAGATAGCGATATTCACGCTGATGAGCCTAGCAATTTTAAAACTGCAGTGAGTGCTTTTCTACTGCTAGTGTCTCTTGTAGTGGTGGTTGGCTTAGCTGAAGCACTAAATCCAGCAATTGAGGCAGGCGTTAAAGCAGCAGGTGCCCCTAAAACAGTAATTGGTATCGCCATTGCTATGCTCGTTCTACTACCTGAGGGTTATGCAGCAGTTAGAGCGGCAAGAGCCAATCGCTTGCAAAGTAGCCTGAATCTGGCTTTAGGCTCAGCCCTCGCTAGTATTGGCCTAACAATTCCTACTGTGACTACATTTGCTATCTTCCTTGATTTACAAATTAGCCTAGGCATTAGCTCGCTGAATATGACTTTGATGTACCTCAGCTTCTTTATTGGTGCACTGACATTGGCTATTGGCAGAACCACCATATTACAAGGCGTAGTTCATCTAATTATCTTCTTTGAGTATTTATTCTTGAGTTTGGTGCCATAAGGGTTATTCTAGATTAGCATCAATACTGTCGTAGTTAGCTCGATAACTTGGTACTAATTTGTTTAGCGCCTTATAAAGACCCTGCACATCATCGAGTTTAATGATCCTCATTAGGCCATTCAGTTCCTCATGCAATACATTCCATTTCATGAATTCCTCTCGGGCTTTCATAATTTTAGGATGATTTGTACGCATGGGATTATTACCAATCAATAACTCTTCGTATAGTTTCTCTCCAGACCTCAAACCAATTATCTGAATATCAATATCTCCCTGGGGATTTAATTCATCTTTCAAAAGATGGCCAGACAAATGAACCATCTTTGCTGCAAGGTCATAAATCCGAACAGGCTCCCCCATGTCAAGCACAAATACATCACCCCCTTCAGCCATTGCACTAGCTTGAATTACCAACTGAGCTGCCTCTGGAATCGTCATGAAATATCGAGTAACATCAGGGTGGGTCAGAGTTATAGGGCCACCAGCTTTAATTTGAGCGCTAAAGAGTGGGGCAACAGAACCCGACGACCCTAATACATTACCAAAACGCACGATAGAGAAGATAGTTCTATGACTTTCTTTTTTTAAGTTATCAGAAAACGACTGTAACACTAATTCAGCTATGCGTTTGCTAGCTCCCATTACATTTGTTGGCCTGACAGCCTTATCTGTACTTATTAAAATAAAATGGGATGCACCAAACTCTAAGCTAGCCTCAGAACAAATGAGGGTTCCAAATACATTATTGAAAATGCCTTGTGTGGGGTTCTTCTCGACCAAAGGAACATGCTTATAAGCTGCCGCATGAAATACAGTCTCCGGACGCTGAGCTTTAAAAATTCTTCTGATTATATTTTTATCTCGAACACATGCCAAATATGAAACGATATTGACGCCCGTTTCCGATAACGCTGCGTCATTCTCTGTTCGAGCTTTTAATATTTTTAGCTCTTCTTCTATTAGGTAAAGTGCATGCTCATTATTCTCGATAAGAATGAGCATTTTTGGAGATAGTAAAATAATCTGTCGGCAGAGCTCACTTCCAATAGAACCACCCGCCCCAGTCACCAATACTGTTTTATTCAGGATATTTTCCCTCATAAGAAACATATCCGCGGGCACTACCTCGCGCCCCAATAAGTCATTCATATCAAGATCATGTAAATCTGATGC
>NZ_NCFJ01000403.1:0-2323 GCF_002281105.1 Polynucleobacter sp. 35-46-11 | reverse complement strand
TTAAGAAATTGACTACAAAAGACCTAGAAAACTCGATTTTTAACTACTGATAACTGCCGTTTTTCGGATTTACTCTTACTATAAGGTAAATTCCAAAAATAATCATGGGTACGGAAAGCCACTGCCCCATAGATAAACCGAGGCCCAAGAGGCCCAAGAAGGCATCAGGCTCGCGAGCAAATTCCGCTAGGAAACGGCAAATGCCGTAACCCAATAAAAATAAGCCAGAAATCTGCCCTACCCTGCGCGGTTTACTGGAATATATCCAAAGCACGATCCCCAGGCAAATGCCTTCACCCAAGAATTGATAAATCTGGGAGGGATGGCGCGGAATGGAGTCCACCATTGGGAACACCATAGCCCATGGTAGGTCTGTTGGCCTCCCCCATAACTCGCCATTAATGAAATTACCTAAGCGGCCAAATGCCAAACCAAATGGAACAAGTGGCGCAACTAAGTCACTCACAACAAAGAAGGAAACCTTGCGGCGATAGGCAAACCAGAGCAAGGCCAATAAGACTCCTAGCAGGCCGCCATGAAAAGACATGCCACCCTCCCATATCTTGAAGATACTCAGAGGATTCGCAAGATAGTAGCCGGGCATATAAAACAAGGTGTAACCCAAACGTCCACCCAGCACCACGCCTAAAACGCCAGCAAATAAAAGATCCTCAAGATCTTTATATGACCAACCCAAAGATTGATATCGCGGAGTACGGATGCGCAGACGACCTAATAATAAAAATTGAGCAAATGCCAATAGATACATTAGCCCATACCAATGAATGGCAAATGCGCCAATCCGAATTACAGCAGGATCAAATTCTGGATGAATCAACATACTGAGTAATCAGCAATCATGCTTTAGATTGATCAAAATTATGCAGCTCATGACCAAGGTCACGATAAGCCTTATACCGCTCGCGACCTGCAAGGCGCTCAGATTCATTGATCGTGACAACCTCAACAATACGAGGGAAACGTGCAAGCAATGCCGGAACATCAGATGGCATTTTCATACCCAAGTGAATGAGTACATCCGCATGCGGCAACTGAGACAAGGCAGGTGATAAAAAATGATCTGTCAGCAAGATGGGTGTATCTATCGCTGCTTCATCTTCGATAAAGCAATGTGGCAGGAAATCTGTTGCACTAAATGTCCATAGCAGTTCATCTAATTTTTTGAGGTCTGCTCTTTCGCCCACCATCACGATGTTGCGTACAGACTCGCCAGCAGGTGTAGCGCTCCAGATCTTGCGCGTTAAGCGACAAGCGTATTCCAGCTTATCGCTAACGTTGCTATGAAAATCAATACGAGCCATGAATGACTTTCTGCGCTTATTTTTGATCTAACAAGTAATTCACAAGCAAAGGTACTGGGCGTCCCGTTGCACCTTTAGCGGCACCACTCTTCCAAGCGGTTCCAGCAATATCCAAATGAGCCCATTTATATTTTTCAGTGAAGCGCGATAGGAAACAAGCGGCAGTCACGCTACCAGCCGGACGTCCACCAATATTGGCAACATCCGCAAAATTCGATTTGAGTTGTTCATGGTAAGCCGCATCTAAAGGCAAACGCCATACAGTATCCAAAGAGGCGTGCCCCGCTTTAGTAAGAGAGTTCACTAAACCCTCATCATCTGAAAATACGCCACTATGTACATGACCCAATGCAATGATGCAGGCCCCAGTTAAAGTGGCTACATCAATCACAGCCTTGGGCTTGAAGCGCTCAACGTAAGTTAAGGCATCGCACAAAATCAGTCGACCTTCTGCATCGGTATTGAGAATCTCAATCGTTTGACCAGACATACTCTTCACAATATCGCCGGGGCGTGTGGCATTGCCGGAAGGCATATTTTCACAAGTCGGAATTACGCCGATGACATTCTTCTTCAACTTCATTAATGCTGTGGCATACATCGTGCCAATCACAGAGGCAGCGCCGCACATGTCGTACTTCATCTCATCCATGGCTTCGCCAGGCTTCAAGGAAATACCACCTGTATCAAAGGTGATGCCTTTACCCACCAACACAATCGGAGCCTCGCCAGCTTTACCACCTTGGTGACGCATCACAATAAATTGTGGCGGCGTATCTGAACCTTGGGCTACCGATAAAAAAGAGCCCATGCCCAAAGCTTCAATTTGCTTGCGGCCCAAGACCTCCACCTTGAGGCCAGTCTTCTTGCTTAAGCCCTGCGCCGCTTTACCTAAGTAAGTTGGCGTACAAATATTCGGAGGTAAATTACCCAAGTCTTTAGCCAAGTTCATACCCTCAACCATCGCAGCACCCTCTGGAACTGAGGCCTTGAGCTCTTTG
>NZ_NCFJ01000402.1:0-2337 GCF_002281105.1 Polynucleobacter sp. 35-46-11 | reverse complement strand
GGTTGTGAGCGCGATTGGTCAGTTGCGACTAAGCGCTTTGAAGGTAAAGATGGCAAATTAGAGAAACTAATTTGTGTGCGTTTGGAGTGGAAAGACGGCAAGATGACAGAAATGCCAAATTCTGAATTTGAGATTAAGGCAGATTTAGTATTTTTAGCAATGGGCTTTGTATCACCTGCAGCCCAGGTTCTCAATGCATTTGGTGTTGAAAAAGATGCGCGCGGCAATGCAAAGGCTACGGTTGATGGTCAAAATGCTTATCAAACCAATGTTCCAAAGGTCTTTGCTGCTGGCGATATGCGTCGCGGACAATCCTTGGTGGTTTGGGCGATTCGTGAAGGTCGTCAAGCTGCTCAAGCAGTAGACGAGTATTTAATGGGGTCTTCTGTTCTGCCACGATAATATCGAGGATATGAACAGTAGCCACTCCAATTCGGTGGAAGTGAAGCAAAAAACCTCTAGCGGTGGCCAAGGCGAAGTTGTAGTTCAAATTAAGAACGTCAACTTTTCCTATGCTCCTGGTGAGAGGCAAATTTTATCGGGGCTCAATATGGAGTTCCGCCGTGGCCAAGTTGTTGCGGTGATGGGTGGCTCTGGTTGTGGCAAGACCACAATTCTGAGACTGATTGGCGGTCAATTTACAGCGCAGTCTGGTCAAGTCCTTTTTGAGGGTCATGACATTGGCAAAATGAATGGCACAGAGTTAATGGCTGCCCGTCGTCGTATGGGAATGCTCTTTCAGTTTGGCGCACTTTTTACCGATCTGAGTGTTTTTGAAAACGTCGCCTTTCCTTTGCGTGAACATACCGACTTAAGCGAAGATTTATTGCGATCACTGGTACTCATGAAACTGAATGCGGTTGGCTTGCGTGGTGCACGTGATTTAATGCCTTCACAGATTTCTGGTGGCATGGCACGCCGTGTTGCTCTAGCAAGAGCGATTGCACTTGATCCACCGTTGATCATGTACGACGAGCCCTTTGCGGGCTTGGATCCAATTTCCTTGGGTATTACTGCACGCTTGATTCGAGATTTGAATCAAGCGCTGGGCGCGACCAGCCTCTTGGTGACGCATGATGTTGAAGAAACATTTGAAATTGCCGATTACGTGTATTTCATTGCAAATGGTCGCATTGGTGCAGAAGGTACACCAGAAGAATTGAGTCGTTCAAACGATCCGTTTGTACGTCAATTTCTAGATGCTTCACCGGATGGTCCTGTGCCATTTCATTACCCAGGCCAAAGCCTTGCAGAAGATTTTGGAGTGAGCCTGAAATGAGCATCCTTCATAAGGCCTTAGATATTTTCGGTGACCTCGGTTTCTTTGTTCGTCGTAACTTAACGAGTCTTGGCCTTGCTGCTCGCATGTTTGCTGCAGTGATTTGGCGTTCCGGATTTTTATTAAAAAGACCTCGCTTAGTTTCCGATCAAATTCTGTTTGTGGGTAATCACTCATTTGTGATCATTGCGGTATCTGGTTTATTCGTTGGCTTCGTCTTAGGACTGCAGGGTTATTACACTCTTAATCGATATGGCTCAGAGCAGGCTTTGGGTTTATTGGTCGCACTGTCACTTACCCGTGAATTGGGTCCCGTGATTACAGCCTTGTTATTTGCCGGCCGTGCTGGCACATCTCTCACTGCAGAGATTGGCTTGATGAAAGCCGGCGAACAGCTCAGCGCAATGGAAATGATGGCAGTAGATCCATTAAGTCGTGTGATTGCTCCGCGTTTATGGGCTGGCATTATTGCAATGCCGATTTTGGCAACGATCTTTACGGCTGTTGGTGTGATGGGCGGCTACTTTGTTGGGGTGCCATTGATTGGTGTGGACTCTGGTGCCTTCTGGTCTCAGATGCAGGGTGGAGTAGATCTCTTCTCTGATATTGGTAATGGCCTGATTAAGAGTCTGGTGTTTGGTGTAGCAGTGACTTTTATTGCTCTGTATCAGGGTTACGAGGCAAAACCAACGCCTGAGGGCGTATCGCAAGCTACCACGAGAACGGTGGTGATTTCTTCTTTATCGGTTTTAGCATTGGACTTCCTGCTAACTGCAATGATGTTCTCGAATTAGAAAGAATAAACTGGGACTCTTATGAGACAAAGTGCAATTGATATTTGGGTTGGAATCTTTGTGGCCATTGGCTTGCTGGCTGCTTTGTTTCTTGCATTAAAGGTCGGCAATATGAACGCCGTTTCTTTTGCGCCTACTTATAAAATCTCTGCTCGATTTGACAATATTGGTGGACTCAAGCCACGTGCGCCAGTAAAAAGCGCTGGTGTAGTTGTTGGCCGTATTGCCAACATCTCTTTTGATGACAAGACCTATCAAGCAACC
>NZ_NCFJ01000401.1:0-2338 GCF_002281105.1 Polynucleobacter sp. 35-46-11 | reverse complement strand
AATTTGCAAAAACAAAATCGCCAAAAGCATAATTGCCAAAATTAATAAATACCCCTGAATACTTGATTGAAAGGCTAGGATTGCCTTATCTAATTCCTTGGTATCCGATGCAACAGTAAGTAAAAATTTAGTTGAACCGCCATCGATTGACAGATTTTTTGTCAATGCTAGTAAATGCTGATTACTTAAATCATCAATGTAATAAAAGTTACTTGTGCCAGCAATTTCTTTCTGACTTACATTCAGTGTTGAATCCCACAGCGAACGAGACCTGAGAAGTTGACCATCAGGAAGATTAATTTGCCAGTAATTACCTGATAGCGGCGCAGACCATCTTGGCTCGCTAGGCTGTGAAGTCAATGCAATCCGTCCAGACTTTGGTTCAGCAACAATAAGACTTGCTATCTGATTCAGTTGAACCTGCATCGTGGCTTCAAATTGCTTTAATGCATGCTCTTTAAATAAATTGGCTATAAGAATATTTGCTACAAAGATGGCAATTGCTATTGCAGCCAGTGAGGCAACCGTAATTCTTAAGCGAATAGAATTAAGAATCATGATTTAGCCGATACCCAAGACCCCTAACAGTCTCAATAACCCCATCAGGTATCTTTTTTCTGAGGCGCCCAATAAATACTTCAATAGTATTGGAATCAGGGTCTTCGTTATATGGATAAATATGCTCCCCCAATGTCGCCTTATCAACAACTTCATTTGGGTGATGCATCAAATATGAAAGCAATCGAAATTCATGACTGGTGAGGCTGATTTGCTTGCCTTCAATTGTTACTTTTCCACTTCGGGTGTCCAGTGATAAACCATTAACAGATAAGACCGAAGTCGAATGTCCAGTAGACCGCCTGATAACACTTCGGAGCCTTGCAAGCAATTCCTCCATATGAAACGGCTTGGTTAGGTAGTCATCAGCACCAGCATCAATCCCAGATACCTTATCGCTCCAGTTATCCCTAGCAGTCAAAATAATCACGGGCAACTTCTTGCTAGCAGTCCTCCAGCCTTTCAATACAGAAGCGCCGTCCAACTTTGGTAAGCCCAAATCTAAGATTGCGGCATCAAAAGACTCTTCTGTACCCATATGCAAAGCATCTTCGCCATTGTTTGCAATATCAACGGCATACCCCTGCTCACTGAGCGCAGTAGATAACTGTTCGCAAAGTGTTGGCTCATCCTCGACTACTAATATCCGCATAAGTATTATTTTTTTAATTTCTGCTTCAGAACAATTCCAGTTTTAGCATCTACTTCCAGTTTACAAAGAGAGCCATCTGCGCCCAGTTGTTTGATTTCGTATATCCAGCCATTACTCTTTCGCTCTAATTCAACTTCGATAACTTGAGCAGGATGGTCTTTCGAAATCTTTTGAAGAATTTGTTGAAGCGGTAGAACTTGCCCACTTTCTAATGCCTTCCTAGCCTTGTCATGGTCATCCTCTGCCATTGCGGGAATGGACAGAGAAAAACACAGCACTAAGAGCAACAAGCGATAAATAGAACCCATCTTTATATTGTAGGGCGGCAATTCTGAACGGTAGATGAATAAGTCCTTCAGAGTCCATAAAGCAGGGTTATTGAATACTCACCCTATGAATCTTGAAAGGATTGGGATGAAGTCTATAAATAACCTGCTTGTTACCTTAATTTTGATGGCTATATTTGGCACAGCCAATGCAGGCGATACGACTGCAATCAAACAAATGCAGTATTGGTCAGATAAGGCTGGCACATCAGGCAATAGCGAAAAGGGAAAGACATTCTTTACTTCTACTCATGGGAAAGAATGGTCATGCTCATCTTGCCACGGAAACCCCCCAACCACTCAGGGTAAACATGCCTCTACCAATAAGCCAATTAACCCGCTTGCCCCCTCAATAAATCCCGATGCATTCACAGACCAAGCCAAAAGCGATAAATGGTTTCGGAGAAATTGCAACGATGTTTTAGGTCGTGAGTGCCAACCTCAAGAAAAAGCGGATATTTTGGCTTACCTGATTAGCCTAAAGAAGTAATGGAAAGCATATGAAAGACTTAATTACGAAGCCACTACTAACGGTAACTACCTACGTAGTTATTGCAATTAGTAGTCAAATAGCCAGTGCTGGAAGCAAGAATTTGATGCCCGTCAATGCTCCACCAATCTATCAGCAAGAATGTGGCAGTTGCCATATGCCCCATCCCCCTGCCTTGCTCCCCAAAGCATCTTGGGCAGAAATCATGAATGGGCTTCAAAAGCACTTTGGCACCCTGCATTTGCACATGGATGAATCTGCCTATATCACGCTGGTAGCAGCGCAACACCTTGCGTGCATCATCCTCACTCA
>NZ_NCFJ01000400.1:0-2340 GCF_002281105.1 Polynucleobacter sp. 35-46-11 | reverse complement strand
AGCACATGACCCTCAGCCCTAAAAACCCCCAATGCCAATGACCTTTTTGAACCATGGATCCACCCTTCTTCCCAATTGGGGTTTAATTCTGGTCGAAGGCTCTGATGCAGCTACCCTCCTTCAAAGTCAGCTCAGTAATTCAGTGTTGGGCTTGAAGCGCACTGTTTCGGGAGAGATAGCCCAAGGACTTGGCTCAGTTCGTCTGGTGGGATATTGCAGTCCTAAAGGGCGTCTCTTAGCTAGTGCTTGGCTTGGCTTATTTCCAGAATCTCCCGACTCAGATGATCGCTTTGCACTCTTTGTCTCTAAAGATATTGCCGCTAGTATTGCCAAACGATTGGCGATGTATGTTCTGCGGTCAAAAGTAAAAGTTGTGGATGCCTCAAATGATTGGGAAATTCTTGGTGCATATCGAGATGATCACAATCTTGAATCAGCCAATCAACTGAATAACTCTCTTGTCTTGCGGATGCCAGATGTTTCAATTTCCAATCACACATTTGAGCGCTTACTCATTGCCAAAAGAAAATCTGAATCCAGCGAATCGATCATCGAGGTTGATGCTCTAGCGCAATGGGATCGCCTCGAGGTATTAAGTGGTATCCCTCGGATTGTCTTAGCAACCCAAGAGCAATTTGTCCCGCAAATGGTCAATTTTGAATCTGTAGCAGGCGTTGATTTTAAAAAAGGTTGTTACCCTGGGCAAGAGATTGTTGCTAGAAGCCAATACCGTGGTGCAGTTAAGCGTAGGTTACAACTTGCCAGTAGCAATTTAAGTGCATCTGCGCTGGATTTTGCTAAACCAGGTGTAGAGCTATTTCACGAAAGCGATTCCACTCAGCCTTGCGGTATGGTGGTACTTGCAGCGACTAAGCCAGAAAATGCAGATCAAATGGATTTTCAGATTGAATGCAAGCTAGATGCTCTTGAGACTGGGGAAATCCATCTAGGCATGCCTACCGGCCCTGTGTTAAAAATAGGCACACTACCCTATCCTTTATTAGAAATTTAATTTCATTATTAGCCCCGCTTATCCCATATGTGCTTAATTCTCTTTGCCTGGAAATCACATCCAGACTACCCTTTGGTAGTAGCGGCAAATCGAGATGAGTTTTATGAGCGTGACACTGACCCCCTGGGTTGGTGGGAAGAACATCCTCATGTTTTAGCTGGAAAAGATCGAGCTGATGTATTGGGTAGCCCAGGAACTTGGCTGGGTTTTACTAAAACAGGTCGCTTTGCTGCGCTAACTAATGTCAGGGCACCTAGTGAAAAAAATCCAGATGCCAGAACACGCGGGGAGCTCAGCCTTCGCTACCTGACAGGTCAGCATAAGCCACATGCTTATGTTCAAGAAAACGCAAAGCGATTTGATCAATACAACGGCTTTAATCTACTCATGGCAGATCTCAGTGATCCTGAGAATGCTGAGATGCATTGGGTAAGCAATCGCCTGATGATGGGGCAAAATATTCGCCCAAGAAAAGTGTTTCCTGAGCAAGCTCTTAGCCCTGGTGTCTATGGTCTATCGAATGCCATGCTCGACACACCATGGCCCAAAGTGAACCATCGAGTTGCAGCATTTGCCCAAACATTGGCAATGGATAGTGGCCAACTGAAGAATGCAGATCACTACTTACGCGTATTGGCCGATACCCATGAAGCTAGTCCACAGGAGTTGCCCAGTACTGGTGTGAACCCAGATTGGGAAAGAGCCCTATCAGCAGCATTTATCAAGACACCATCTTACGGAACGCGTTCTAGTACCATTTTGCGCGTTCGCAATGATGGTCAGTTCGAAATGGTGGAAAGACGTTTTGATGCCAATGGCACTGTAGGCCATGATGTTGTCACTGGAGAGCTCAGCTCTGCCCCCGGATCAAACCTATCGGTATAGCCTTCCGATCAAGGCGGAGTTATTTCTGCTGACGCGAATCCTCATTGATGACTCGTTCGCCATTTGCATCTTTAGTGGCGAGTCTTTTTAGAAACTGAAACGTTCCTGTTGCCATACAGCAGATCTCGCCCTGATCGTTATAGAGCTTTGCCTCACAAAAAGCCATTGTGGCAGTTCGACGAACAGTATCGGCCTTCACACGCAAGATGCCATTAGCTGCCTGCATAAAGTTATTTTTCATCTCCACTGTCACAACGCTACGATCACCTGGATCACTGGATCGAGCGGCGACCGCCATAGCAACATCCATCAGCGTGAGCAATACACCACCATGGGCTACATCCCAGGTATTGGTATGCTCAGGCTTGAGGGCAAGCAGTATTTCACCTTTACCCATTTCAGCGCTGATAAGACGAACGCCAAGTAGTTTCAAAAAAGGGACA
>NZ_NCFJ01000001.1:0-94523 GCF_002281105.1 Polynucleobacter sp. 35-46-11 | reverse complement strand
CGGCGGCAAAGCACAAAAAGTGTTGTTGCGCGATTACCAGATGCATCCATTTAAGCCTTTGGTTCTGCACATCGACTTCCAGCGCGTTTCTGCGACTGAGAAAGTTCACATGCGCGTTCCATTGCACTTCATCAACGCTGACACTTCAGCTGCAGTGAAGTTGCAAGGCGCCGTAATCAGCCACATCTCAACTGAATTGGAAGTATCTTGCTTACCAGCAGACTTGCCAGAGTTCATTGAAGTGGACTTGAACAAGATTGAAGTTGGTCATGGCATCCACGCTAAAGACATCGCATTGCCAAAAGGCGTTACCTTGGTATTGCATGTTGAGCAAGAAAACCCAGTATTAGCCAACGCACGTATCCCAGCAGTGAAATCTGCTGATACGGAAGCTGCTCCTGCAGCTGCTGCGGCTCCTGCTGCTGAAGCCCCAAAGGATAAAGCTTAATTATTTAAGCCTTATCTTTGCGACAGAGGAAGCCCGCTTACAAGCGGGTTTTCTTTTTTGCAGAAATACTTTTATCCTTAAGCACTCATCATGACTAAATTAATTGTTGGCCTCGGTAATCCAGGCGAAGAACACATAGAAGATCGGCACAATGCTGGCTTCTGGTTTGTTGACGCTCTTGCCAGACAATTGAACACACGCTTTGAAACTGAAAAGCGCTTTCATGGGAAGGTGGGTAAGGCTAAATGGGAAGACGAAGATCTCTTCTTACTGAAGCCCAGCACTTACATGAATCTCAGCGGTCAGGCTGTAGGAGCGCTATGCAGGTTCCACAAAATTACACCTAAAGATGTGCTTGTGGTGCAAGATGAGCTCGATCTAAAGCCCGGCACTGCACGTATCAAACTCGGTGGCGGCACCGGTGGGCATAACGGTTTAAAAGATATTCAAGCGCATCTGGGAACGCCTGAGTATTGGCGCCTTCGTCTGGGTATTGGTCATCCACGTGATCTGGCTGCAGAAGGTGCACGGGTGATGGATGTAGCTGACTATGTCCTAAGACGGCCTCTGCAGACAGAACAAAAACAGATTGATGCCAGCATTGAAGATGGTTTGCGCATTCTGCCCTTATTTCTAAAGGGCGATGCTCAGGCAGCGATGCTAGAGCTACATTCAAAAACGAATTAGAGCGCTACTTTGTAGCCAGGGATTTTTTGGCAGCAGTCAAAGCTTGATACTTCGCCATTAACTGCGTCTGATTTTCTGAGAATGCGGGGTTTAGTGGAATACAGTCAACTGGGCAAACTTGCTGACACTGCGGCGCATCGTAATGGCCCACGCATTCAGTGCACTTATTAGGATCAATCTCATAGATCTCTAGACCCATATAGATTGCATCATTCGGACATTCAGGCTCACATACATCGCAATTGATGCATTCGTCCGTAATCATTAAAGCCATCTTATGTGCCCGCCAGCCTTACTCTTTGCCCTTATTGGCTTCAATCTTTTTGACTAACCACTTTTCTACAGATGGGAATACGAACTTACTCACATCTCCACCCATTGAAGCAATTTCACGAACAAATGTTCCAGAAATAAATTGATATTGATCTGAAGGCGTAAGAAATAGCGTTTCGACATCAGGCAATAAATAGCGGTTCATACCAGCCATCTGAAACTCGTATTCAAAATCAGAGACTGCGCGCAAACCACGCACAATGACACGCGCATTATGTTCGCGGGCAAAATCTTTTAATAAACCCGTAAAACCAACAATCTTCACATTGGAATAATGGCCAAGAACTTCTTTAGCAATGGCTATGCGCTCATCCAGAGTAAAGAAGGGACGCTTGCTACGACTATCAGCAACGCCAACAATAAGCTCGCCAAAAATGCTTGAAGCACGGCGTACCAAATCCTCGTGACCACGAGTAAAGGGATCAAATGTTCCAGGGTATACAGCAACAGTCATAACACTCCTAAGGCTTTTTCAGCTACAGCCAAGAGTTTAGTCCCTCTTCAAGCGAAATAGACAAGCTTTTACCTGACCAGCCTCTAGATATTTCCCACAATGCCAATCAGGCAATAGCGCCTCAATCTGCTCTCGGGGACGATTGGCAGGAAATTCAACGTAAATTCCCCCGCCTATGCTGTCATCACAGATGCGAGCTGCCTCTACAAGCGCTTGATTTAATAAGCCATCCTCCTGAAAGGGTGGGTCTATAAAGATCAAATTACTAGAGCGATCAGCCTGTTGCTTTAAAAACTCCAAACTGTCTCTGTGCAAAATCTGTACTTGTCCTGGAGCAGGAGATGACTGGAGCAAAGCAAAATTAGTCAAGAGTTTGGCGTGAGCTTTTTTGTCTTTTTCTAATAGAGTGACTGAATGAGCATGCCGTGAAGCAGCTTCAAAACCCAAAGCGCCAGTGCCGGCAAATAAATCCAAGCAACTTAAACCCACCAAATCCTGCCCGAGCCAATTAAATAAAGTCTCACGAACGCGGTCAGTGCTCGGACGTAGGCCAGGTAAATCCAACACAGTCAGCAAACGACTACGCCAAACGCCGCCAATAATGCGAATTTTTTGAGGCGGCTCGGAACGCTTGCCTAATGAAGCCGACTGTACTGGCTTATTTATTTTTAGCTCCTAAGACCACGATCTTCATGCGATCCATGGCTAAGTGCTTTTGGAAAGCCGCTTTAACTTGCTCCAGGCTCACCGCTTCAACCTGTTTAGTCCAAACCTCCATCGTGTCGAGAGGTAAATTATTCCAAGCAATAGATGACACGTTATCGAGCAACTTACGATTGTTATCAATTCTCAAGGGATAGCCATTTACTAAATTTGCTTTAGCAGCATCGAGCTCAGATTGAGTCGGTCCATTGGCAATAAATTGAGAAATTGTCGAGCTCAAGACATCGAGCGCCAAAGTGGCCTGATCATTCTTGGTTTGCAAGCCTGCTTGAAAAATTCCGGCATCTTTTCCAGGAGCAAAGTAGCTAAACACACTATAGGCAAGACCTCGTTTTTCCCTGACCTCTGACATCAGGCGTGATACAAAGCCACCACCACCCAAGACATAGTTCCCCACTAGCAATGGAAAATAATCAGGATTACTACGGGTAACCGCAGTCATTCCCATGGCAATATGCGCTTGCTGAGAATCAAATGGAATACTAATTTCTCTTTGGCTTAAAGGTTCAACTGGTGAGCGCTCAAATTCTGGCAACTTGGCTATAGCAGGTCCAGACTGAGGCACTCTTTCCAATAAGCCCTGAACGATTTCAGCAGCCTCGACCTTACTCACATCACCCACAATACTGACAATCATTCGATCGCCACGGTAAAACTGTTTATGAAACTGCTGCAGATCAGCTGCCCCAATATTGGTAATACTTTGCACAGTAGGTGAATTAGCTAATGGATAGTCTGCATAAACTGATTTTCTAAAACGGCGATCTAGGACTGGCTCTGGCTTCGTCTCTGCCTCTTGTAAGGCGGTTGTCATTCTTTGCTTCTCACGTGCCAAGATCTTGGCATCATAAGTGGGCGCACTCAACATAGCTGATGCCAATTGAACGGCGCGATCTCGCAGATCTTTACGACTCAAAGTCCGAATCCGCATAATGGCACGCTCACCACTGACAGAGATCCCAAGGTTTGCACCTAAGTCAGCAATTTCATCAGCAATCTGAGCTTCATTCAGCAAACCTTTTTCTGACCTGGCGCCATAATTCATCAAGCGCCCAGCCACTGTAGCTAAGCCACTCTTTGCTGATGGATCATAACGATCGCCTGCATCAATGCTGATCTCAATATCGACCATGGGTAGGGCTTTGGTTTGCACTAGATAGGCTTGCGCACCCTTGAAGGAGCCCAGCTTTTCAATAGGCAATATTGCATGAGCAGATGCAATCATTCCAAACATCAATGCGATTGTGATACTAGCTTGCTTGATGAATTTATTTGACAGCACGATTGTCTCCTTGCTTATTCTCACCGGACTGACGCGCCTGGGGATCCAATACGGCAATAGTCAAACCTTCATCAACGAAATATTTTTTTGCAACAGCCTGGACTTGCGCGGGAGTAATGGTCTGCATCTTTTCCAGCATCACATCAATATCGCGCCATGAGAAGCCCGCCATCTCTGTACTGCCGATTTCCATTGCTTGACCAAAGATTGAATCGCGCTTATAGATTTGATCAGACAGAATTCGTACCTTGATGCGCTTGAGCTCTGATTCCAAAATTCCTTTATCAGCAACTTCTTTTAAGGCTTTCCGAATACTACTCTCGGCCTGCTCTACTGTTTTGCCCTTAGCCATACTGGTGCTAATTAAAAACAGTTCTGGTCCCCTGGAGATCATGTCGTAACCAACGCCTACATCATTCACTACACGCTCTTGCTTCACCAGTGTGCGGTTCAATCGAGCATTGTCATAACCATCAAGCACCGCAGCTAGGAGCTCTAATGCATAGGGCTCATCATCATCCAACTTACCCGCTTGTAGCTTGGGAACTTTCCATGCCATTGCCAACTGCGCGCTATCTGCAGGCGCCTTAACTTGCACACGCTTAATGCCTTTTTGTACAGGCTCAAGCTGTGGTTTACGTTCGGGCAACTCTCTTGCAGAAGCAATTCCGTAATATTTCTCTACTGCCTGCAAAATGACTTTAGGATCCACATCACCTGCAATCACCACTGTTGCGTTATTTGGTTTGTACCAGCTACGATACCAATCACGTGCATCCGCAGCTTTCATATTCATGAGGTCATTCATCCACCCTACTACCGGATGACGATAAGGCGAGCTCATATAAGCAGTAGCCATGAGGGATTCATTCAATAGGCTACTTGGATTGTCTTCAGTACGTAGACGACGCTCTTCCATCACCACCTGAATTTCTTTCAGAAACTCCGCATCATCAAAGTTGAGGTTGGACATCCGATCAGCCTCTAGCTTCATGACCTCGTCTAATTTGGATTTTTCAACTTGCTGAAAATAAGCCGTGTAGTCACGGGAGGTGAATGCATTTTCTCGGCCACCCACTGCCGCAACTAAGCGAGAAAACTCGCCTGACTTAACTTTATCCGTTCCCTTAAACATCATGTGCTCGAGTACATGGGCTACCCCAGTCTTACCATTGACCTCATCCATGGAGCCAGCACGGTACCAAACCATGTGTGCAACCGTTGGCGCTCGATGATCCTCGCGCACAATCAGCTTGAGGCCATTGGCGAGTTGATACTCATGAGTATTAGATGCAGCAGTTTCCGCGGCTACCCATGCAGCCGGGCAACAAAGCATCAAATAGAAAGAAAAACGTAATAAAGTGGAGCGCATCTGTAAGATCACCTATCCCAAGAATTAAATTGATAAGATGCAAGGATTAAATTGTATCGATTATGTTCGGCCTACGTAAAACCCTCGGATCCCTATTTAAATCCAATCAGACTGATGAAGCCTGGTTTGATGCCCTAGAAGAATCTCTCATTCTGAGCGATGTGGGTCTACCCACGACTGAGCAACTGATTAGCAAACTGCGTAAAGCCGCCAAATCAGAAAAAGCTAGTAGCCCAGAGGACTTAAAGCAACTGCTCATTCAAGAGGTGGCAAGCCTTCTTCAACCTTTAGAGCCAAACCCTAATCCTTTGTACGTGCATGATCAAAAAACCACACCAGAAGTGTGGCTAGTGATAGGCGTCAATGGTGCAGGCAAGACCACCACCATCGGCAAGCTTTGCAAACTCTTTCAGTCGCAAGGTAAATCTGTCTTACTAGCAGCGGGCGACACCTTCCGCGCAGCGGCTCGCAATCAGCTCCTCGAATGGGGTGGTCGAAATCAAGTAGACGTCATCATGCAAGAGAGCGGTGATGCTGCAGCAGTCGCGCACGATGCCATTCATGCGGCGATTTCTCGTAAGAGCGACATACTGATTATTGATACCGCGGGAAGACTGGCTACTCAAGACCACCTCATGGAAGAATTGAAGAAGGTCAAAAGAGTCATCGGCAAGGCCCTTCCTGGGGCGCCTCACCAGACTTTGCTCGTTCTGGATGGCAATACCGGTCAAAACGGTTTAAGCCAGGTAAAGGCCTTTCATGCCGCTTTAGGACTCTCTGCCTTAATTGTGACAAAGCTGGATGGTACCGCTAAAGGCGGGGTAATCTGCGCACTTGCTCACACACTCAATGATGGGCCAAAGCCAGCAGTTTTAGCCCTAGGTAAAGGCGAGGGAATTGACGATTTAGCACCCTTCACTGCCGCCCAATATTCTTCTGAATTATTCAATTAAATCAATTACTTATAGAAGTAAAAAACCATTAGCACTCTCTTGACAAGAGTGCTAAAATAGAAGCTTATTAATACCTAAAATACATAAAAAGACAATGGTTCAAAAGAAAGCATACAAACCGCAATTGCAAGCAAGGCAAACACTGCCAGCAGCGCAGACTGCTGCGGCTTCGCTTGCCTTTCCGATGCTGCCTTCCCTTGGGGTCGGCACGCTCGACTCTTATATTTCGTACGTGAATCGCGTACCCATGCTCAGCGCTGCAGAAGAGCTGCACCTCGCACAAGAATTTCGTCGCACCGAAAACGTCGATGCTGCGAAAACCTTAGTTCTCTCGCACCTTCGCTTGGTGGTATCTGTTGCACGTCAATACCTAGGCTATGGCATTCCACACGCCGACTTAATTCAAGAAGGCAATATCGGCTTGATGAAGGCTGTGAAGCGCTATGACCCCAACCAAGGTGCACGCTTAGTCTCTTACGCAATCCATTGGATTAAGGCGGAGATTCATGAGTACATTCTCAAGAATTGGCGTTTGGTAAAAGTAGCAACCACTAAAGCCCAACGCAAACTGTTCTTTAATTTACGCAGCAACAAACCCACTCTGGCTGCACTGACTCCAAATGAAGTTGAGGCACTGGCCAAAGCTCTGGATGTCAAAGGTTCTGAAGTTAAAGAAATGGAAATGCGTCTGGCTGGTGGTGATATTGCCTTAGAAGGTGACGACACCGATGATGAGTCAGCTTATGCACCGATTCAGTGGCTAGCTGATAACAGTCAAGAGCCTACTGAGATGATGGCTGCTGCTGCAACAGATGCTTTACATGGCCCACAACTGGATCAAGCGCTCATGGCCTTAGATGAGCGTAGTCGCAACATTGTGCAATCCCGCTGGTTGGCAATGGATGCTGATGGCAATGGCACAAAGACATTGCATGATCTCGCCAGTGAATACGGCATCTCTGCAGAGCGTGTTCGTCAGATTGAGACTGCTGCTCTTAAAAAGATGCGCAACCTCTTGCAAGCTGAGGCTGCTTAAGCAACCCTCCCTCTCTAACTTTTACTTCAGCAGTTCTTTCAAGTCTTGCGCCAAGGTCTCAGCACCTTGCGCATGCTTGATGTACAGGCGTAAACGTCCTTCTGGATCAAAAGCGTAGCTGCCTGCTGTGTGATCCATTGTGTATGAACCAGGGCTCGTGCCAGGCACCTTCTTGTAATAAATCTTAAAGTCCTTGGTCACTTTTTCTAAAGCTGCCTCATCCGCTGGACGCAAGCCCAAGAAGCGCGAATCAAATGCAGGAACATACTGCTTCAAAATATTTGCACTATCTCGCTCGGGATCCACAGTGACAAACAGTACTTGAACCTTATCTGCCTGAGGGCCCAAGATAGTCATGACCTGCTGCATTTCTGTGAGCGTTGTAGGGCAAATATCAGGACACTGCGTATAACCAAAGAACATCACAACCGCCTTGCCCTTGAAGTCAGCCAGCGTTCTAACTTTGCCATCAGGGTCAATCAAACTAAAGTCAGTGCCAAAAGCCTTACTACCAGTGATATCGACATTCTTAAAGCTTTGCTGAGGGCTACAAGCCAATAGCGCTAAGCCTATGAATGACAACATCAAGATGCGCGCAACACAGGTAGAAAGTTTTGATAAATTCATATTCAACTTAAATGAAATAGTGGTCGATTAATAGCGCTGCAAACAGTAGAGACAGATAGGTAATTGAAAAACGGAAAGTCTTTTTCGCAAGCTCATCACTATAAGAAATAAATAGGGCAATGACATAAGCTAGGAACATCAGACCCAGAATGATTGCAGAGATTAAATACACCAGCCCACTCATGCCGTAGATGTAAGGCAGTAAAGTAGCGGCAATCAAGATTAAGGTGTAGAGCAGGATATTGAGTAGCGTAAAACGTTCACCATGGGTCACCGGCAACATCGGCAAGCCACTTTGTACATAGTCATCACGACGATATAAAGCAAGCGCCCAGAAGTGTGGCGGCGTCCAAACAAAAATAATCAGCACCAAGAGCCAAGCCTCAGCAGACAAGCCATTGGTGACTGCAGCCCAACCTAAAGCAGGTGGCATGGCGCCAGAGAGCCCACCAATCACAATGTTCTGTGGTGTGGCAGGCTTCAGTAACCAAGTGTAAATCACAGCATAGCCAACAAAGGTTGCCACGGTGAGCCACATCGTTAATGGATTGCAGAAGTTCCACAAAATGACCATCCCCAAGCTTCCGAGAACAATCGAGAAAATAATAATGTGAAAAGGCGTTACTTCACCAGTCGCAGATGGCCTCCAAGAGGTGCGTTTCATTTTGGCATCGACCGCCTGCTCAATTAAGCAGTTCATCGCAAACGCAGCGCCTGCTAATAACCAAATTCCCGCAATCCCGCCAATCAGCACTGAATAAGGGACCATGCCAGGGGTGGCCAAGAACATCCCAATCACTGCACAAAACACTGCCAGCTGAGTGACGCGGGGCTTGGTAAGCACCCAATATTGACGCCAACGCGGCATTGCTTCAGGAGTGGAGGTTGTGGGGCTACTCATAATGATTTAACCATCTTAATCTGAATCGGGGCGTTCCAAGAAGACCATTGGGCTAGACGAACTAAGCAAAACACCAGCGAAGCGGAACCAGCTGTATGCATTAAGGCGGCAAGGAGTGGCCATTGAAAGACCACATTGGAAATACCTGTCAGGGCTTGAAGAATTAATAAGCCAAGTAATAATTTGGCAAGCTTGCCCATTCCTAACAACTCAGAACCACTCAACCGGAGAGCGCTGATTCCCAATAGGCTCAGAGCTGCAATAGCAACTACAGCAAATACCCGATGTGCCCAGTGAATCGTTTGTAAAGCGACGGGGGAAATAGATTCACCTTGAGCATTCAAACCTAGGGCACGCCACAGAGTAAAACCTTCTTGCCAATCTGTTTCGGGCCAAAGAGTACCCATGCAAGTTGGAAAATCAGGACAGGCTAATACGGCGTAATTCGTACTCACCCATGCACCCAAAAAGATTTGAGCAAGCAAAGCGACTGAGGCGAGCAATAGTAACTTTGCAGAAAGTGGCTTGGTCTGAAAACGAAGAGCTGAGGAAGTCTTCTCTTCCCAGTCTTGCTGCGCATAAGTCGTTAAACACGCTAGCAAAACCAAGGCCAGCATTAAGTGAATAGTGACAATGATGGGTTGCAGCTTAAGCGTCACAGTCCAAGCTCCAAACGCGCCTTGAATGCACACTAAAAGCAGTAAACCAAGACTACCCAACACAGGTTTTTTACCCAAGCTACGCAATTTGCTGCAGGCTACTACCAACTGAATCAAAATCAAGGCTCCGACTGTCATTGCTAAATAGCGATGAATCATCTCTATCCAAGCCTTAATGACAGTCACAGGGCCTGTAGGCATGCTGGCTTGGGCCATTTGAATCTCGCCGATTGCATGCCATGGATTTGATGTGCCGTAGCAACCAGGCCAATCTGGACAACCCAGGCCAGAGTCTGTAAGACGGGTAAAGGCGCCAAACACAATCAAGTCGAAAGTCATGAAGACTAAAACCCAATTGAGCTTTTGGAAAAAGTTGTAGCTCGGCCTAGTCCAGAGATACGCCAAAGGTAGGCCTGCAAAGACAATTGCAATTGCAGCTAACTCGGCGAGTAATAACAAACTACTCATTGCAATTGTTCGCCCTTACGATTGAGGCGCAATAGTTTCTCAAGATCCTTTTTGATACTGCCAAATTCTTTTGGAGAATTCGTTACTGGGAAGACCATCATCTTGGCCGGACTTGGATCGATCAACTGAACCTTCTGGCCCGCGCCGTCACGATTAAGCCAAGTATCAAATTCAGCTTTCAGCTGAGGGTCTGTAGGCAAACTGAGAATCTGAAATCCTGCCATCTTTTGATCATAGGCTAACAATACCTCTGGATCTACTGGCTTTCCATCTGTATTGACCCAAACCAATTGAACGCGACTACTTTCACGACCAACCGCAATACGCAACTGGCGCATCAAAAATAAAGCCTCAAGACAGGATTCATTTTTAACGGTGCATTCACCAGCTGGCCTTGCCACTAGCAAAGTCCACTTGCCATTAAAGGGAATATCAAACCAAACAGGGTTTACATCTTGGACTGGCTGAACCAAGGTTCCAAAATTGGTTTTTCCACCCTCTGGCTTAAAGACGTAATACGCCAAATAAGAGGCGATGACTGGTGCTGCACAAGCAAGCAATAAGAGCAGCATTTGAATGCGCCCTCGCCGAGTTTGCCCATTAATCACAGACGCATCTGTTTGTGATGCTGGAATCAATAATTCTTTATCACTCACACTCTATCTCCATTCACAGCAAGCTCTCGCTGATATTTGATGAGCCCATTGATGAGCCAAAACAAGAATCCGGCTAGAGCCAATACAAACCACTGAAAGGCATAAGCATAATGGCGATCGACTCCATTTGTTGGGGAGGGCCAATTTCTGACTAAACCATCCTTCTTGTCTGACTCGGACTCGCGGATAATAAATGGCAATTGCTTCCATGCATGACTTTGGGCTTCCAATCCCAAGTCAAAGTTTTGCTCAATTCGGGGCCTCACTTTCGTGTCAGCCTTTTGTCCCAACTCATATACTCTTCCAGGATGGGGGAAAGCAATTCCCTCGATAGTCACCACTTCATCGGTAGTTTGGACTGGAGGTAGCTCAATGCGATTTTCATTATTGCGAGGCGCCCAGCCTCGATTAACCCACAGGACAGCCTCTTGGCCATCTAATTTCATGGGCATCATCACATAAAAGCCTGATTGCCCGGAAGCACCAGCGCCACCCTCAGGAATCGGACGAGGGCGGTTATCCAGCCATATAACTTCATCTTGCATAAAGCTCCCTCGGACAAGAATCCGACGCTCTGCAGCCCGCTCTAAGGTCAAATTATCCGTGTTGGCATTCAGAATAGGCATTTGAAGCTTGGCAGATAGAGACTCGCCTAAGCGAATCTTTTGCTCTGCTCGATTCAGTTGCCAGATGCCAGCCCCACAGCCTACTAAAATCACCAGAAGGGCTGATAAAGTAGCAACTATACGACTAGTAATTAAGCTAGAAAACATATTCACAGAGGTATCTTGAGATGAAATGGATTATTCCAGTTGCACTGCTAATGATTGTAGGAAGCCTAGGCTCTGCTCTCTACTTCATGATGAAAGACAAAGGCGGGAGCTCAAGAATGGTTCAGTCTCTCATGCTGCGTATTGGACTTTCAATAGTTCTATTTCTTGGCATTCTGATTGCCCACTACTTTGGCTATATCGAGGCTGGCGGCGTTCGGGTAGGTACAAACTAAGCAGACTCTTTTGCCAGCGAGCATCCAATAAAAATCGGGGCATTAAGCCCCGATTTTTATTTCCTTACATCCAGTAAACAGCGATGTAGAGACCAAGCCAGACAACGTCAACGAAGTGCCAGTACCAAGCGGCGCCCTCAAATGCGAAATGATTTTCAGAAGTAAAGTCACCTCGAATCATGCGACGCAACACAATCGCCAACATTAAACCACCAAGAAATACGTGGAAGCCGTGGAAACCAGTCAACATAAAGAATGTGGAGCCATAAACGCCTGAAGTCAACTTCAAGTTCAGTGCATGGTATGCATGGTAGTATTCGTAGCCCTGGAAACACAAGAAAACAAAGCCTAGACCAACAGTGGCAGCCAATCCCATGATCGCCTGCTTCATGTGATTTTCACGGAGCGCATGGTGAGCATAAGTCACAGTTACACCTGAGCTCAATAGCAACAAGGTATTGATAGTTGGGATTGGCCATGGGCCCATGGTCGTGAATTTCTCCACCAAACCTGCAGGGCCATCATTAGGCCAGACTGCTGTGAAGTCAGGCCAGAGCAACTTGCTCTCCACATCACCCATCCAAGGCATTGCGATATTGCGTGCATAGAACAAAGCAGCAAAAAATGCGCCGAAGAACATGATCTCTGAAAAGATGAACCAAGCCATCGACCAGCGATAGGAGATATCCACGTTCACACCGTTTTTACCTGCATTTGACTCAGCAATCGTGTCCCCAAACCATTTGTAGAGAACAAACAAAACCCAGAGTACGCCTACTGCAGTTACTGGGCCGCCCCAAGCTGCGTGGTTTACCCAGCCAGACATTCCAGCACCAAAGGCAAGCAGACCTAGAGCCGCTGCAGCTGGATGACCAGATAGTCCAGGAACGAAATAGTAAGGGGTTGAATTGGATGACATCTTATTCTCTCTATTCAATCAAAAAATAATCAATGGGACACAACTGCTTTAACTATCAAAAGGAGTATGCCCATAAAAATCAAGGCACCTAAAACTCCCGCAATAACAATGTGGACAAAACTTAATGAAGCTACATCTTCCTGCAATCCTGATTTCTTACGCACACCCAAAAAAGCCCACAATACAGCGATCATGGATTGCATAAAAGTACTTTTCTTGCTCATGACGCCGTTTTCGATTTAGGTGTTGTTGAGCCTGCTGGCTGCTGACCAACCCCCAATTCAAAGAAGGTATACGACAAGGTAATAGTTTTCACGTCAGCGGGCAGCCCAGAATCAATCACAAACACGACCGGCATCTTCTTCATTTCATGAGCTGCTAGGGTTTGCTGCTGAAAACAAAAACACTCTAATTTAGTGAAGAACTCCATGGCGCTTTTAGGCGCATAACTCGGAATAGCTTGAGCCTCTACAGGGCGGTTCAAATTGTTTGTTACCTCGTAAACAATCTCGGTCATTTCTCCTGGGTGCACGTCTAAGAAGTTTTTTACCGGACGAAAAGTAAAAGGTCCACGACTATTGGAATCAAACTCGATAGTCACCTTGCGGGAATAGTCCACCTGAGTATTGCCAACCCTATTGGCGCTATAAGCGCGAATGCCATAGTCATTCTTGCTGGTGACCACATTAATGCCGGTCACTTCGCACAAGGCTTTATACATCGGTACTAATGCATAACCAAAACCGAACATCATCACTGAAGCGATCAATAGCTTCAGCAAGATTTGGCGGTTAATAGAAGCAATAGCAGTCATAAAAGATGGATGGGTTTAACCCAACATGCTCCGCTTAAGGAGAATGCCGATGAAAAACACGGCGGCAACACTGAAAAGGATAAAACCCAATCTGCGATTACTAGCAGATTGGGATTTTTGAAAGGCCGTTAATTTAGATTCCTGCGGCATGTAACTCTTTAGCGTCAGGAGGTGTCTCAAATGTATGGTGTGGGGCAGGCGATGGAATCGTCCACTCCAAACCTTTGGCTCCATCCCATGGCTTCATAGATGCTTTTTCGCCCTTGCCGTTATAAGCTGGCAATACAACGAATAGTAAGAAATAAACCTGAGATAAACCAAAACCGAGTGCGCCAATAGAAGCAATCATATTGAAATCAGCAAACTGAGTTGGGTAATCAGCGTATCGACGCGGCATACCTGCTAAGCCCAAGAAGTGCATTGGGAAGAAGGTGATGTTAAAGAAAATCATGGAAGTCCAGAAATGGATCTTGCCGCGAGTTTCATTGGCCATGTAGCCAGTCCACTTTGGACACCAGTAATAGAAACCAGCAAACATCGCGAACAATGAGCCTGCTACTAATACATAGTGGAAGTGAGCAACAACGTAGTAAGTATCTTGTACGCCAATATCAATTGGTGCCATTGCCAAGATCAAGCCTGTGAAACCACCCATCGTGAATACGAAAATAAAGCCGACTGCCCACAACATTGGAGTCTCGAACGTCATCGAACCTTTCCACATTGTTGCAACCCAGTTGAAAATCTTAACGCCAGTTGGAACAGCAATCAACATCGTCGCGTACATGAAGAATAACTGTCCGGTAACAGGCATGCCGGTTGCAAACATGTGGTGAGCCCACACGATGAATGACAAGATTGCGATGGATGCCGTTGCATAAACCATGGAACTATAGCCAAACAATGTTTTTCTAGAGAACGCAGGAATAATTTCGCTCACGATTCCAAATGCAGGAAGAATCATGATGTACACCTCTGGGTGGCCAAAGAACCAGAAAATATGCTGGAACATGATTGGGTCACCACCGCCAACTGCAGAGAAGAAAGAAGTACCAAAATGACGGTCTGTGAGAACCATGGTGATTGCACCAGCCAACACAGGCATTACAGCGATCAATAAATAAGCAGTAATCAACCAAGTCCAGCAGAACATTGGCATTTTCATCAATGTCAGGCCAGGGGCGCGCATGTTCAGGACGGTCACGATGATGTTAATCGAGCCCATGATGGAGGAAGCACCCAATAAGTGGAGCGCAAAAATACCCATGTCTAAACCTGGGCCCATCTGTGAAGTCAAAGGCGCATACAAAGTCCAGCCACCAGCAGGTGCGCCACCAGGAGCCAAAAATGAACCAAACAATAAACATGCTGCTACTGGAAGAATCCAGAAGCTAAAGTTGTTCATGCGGGCAAAGGCCATATCTGATGCACCGATTTGCAATGGGATCATCCAGTTTGCAAAGCCAACAAATGCTGGCATGATCGCACCAAACACCATTACCAAACCGTGCATGGTCGTTAATTGGTTGAAAAACTCAGGGCGCAAGAATTGCAGACCTGGTTGGAACAATTCCAAACGAATACCCAAAGCCATCACACCACCAGCCATCAAGCTGATGAAAGAAAAGATCAGGTACATCGTTCCAATGTCTTTGTGATTGGTTGCAAACAACCAACGACGCCAGCCATGTGGGGTGTGATCATCATGCGCATGGTTGTGTGCGTGATCGTGGGTGGTAGAGACAGTGCTCATGGATTACTCCGGTTTAGTTTGATCTGTATTAATAAATGAATTACTTGCCAGCGCGTGCAGAGACAATGTCTTGGGTCTGAACAATCTCGCCCGTTTTATTGCCCCAAGCATTGCGGGTGTACGTCATCACGGCAGCAATATCGCCATCAGAAATCACGCCAGCCCACTTCGGCATCGCACCCTTACCATTGATAAGAATGTTGTACTGAGCTGCTTTTGGTCCAAGCACCACTTTGCTGCCTTCAAGCGCAGGGAACGTGCCCGCACCTTTGCCATTTGGCTGATGGCATGCTGCGCAATTGGCTGCATAGACCTTAGCGCCGCGCTCTTTTTGCTCGTCCAAGGTGTAAACCTTAGTTGGATCGTCAGAAGCCGCACCCATTTCTTTTTTCTTCTCTTGCACCCACTTGGTGTAGTCCTCTTGTGAGACTACATTGACCACGATAGGCATAAAGGCATGCTCAGCACCGCACAGCTCTGAACACTGACCGCGGAACTTGCCAATGGTGTCAGCGCGGAACCAAGTGTCACGTACAAAACCAGGAATCGCATCTTGCTTCACACCAAATGCCGGAATAGTCCATGAGTGAATCACGTCATTCGCAGTGGTAATCATGCGAATCTTTTTGCCAACCGGCACCACCATCTCATTGTCCACTTCCATCAAATAGGTATTTGATTTAGGTGCCAAGTTATTGATAGCTTCACGTGAAGTGGACATGGTGGACAAGAAGCTAATGCCTTCGCCTTCACCTTTAATATAGTCGTAACCCCATTTCCACTGATAACCGGTGGTCTTAATAGTGATGTCAGAATTAGTAGTGTCTTTCATAGCCACAACAGTTTTAGTTGCAGGCAAAGCCATACCGATCACGATGAGCAAAGGAATTACTGTCCAAATGATCTCAACAGTGGTGCTTTCGTGGAAAGAGGCAGATTTAGCACCTAAAGATTTGCGGTGCCTGAGGATGGAATAGAACATCACCCCAAAAACGCCGATAAAAATGAGCGCGCAAATAATCAACATCATCCAATGCAACCAATGAATCTCTTGCATGATTTTTGTCGCAGGAGCGGCAAAATTTAGCTGCAGCACTGATGGGCCGCCTGGCATATCTTCCGCAGCCTGTGCAATTGCAGTGCCAAAGGCTGCTACTAAGTAGAGCGAAGCCCTAGTGACTTTTCCAAATAAATTCATCTTATTCTCTGTTTATTGTCATGAGTTTCTGCAGCAATACAGCCTCAGAAAGCCCAAAAAAACGGTATCAAGCAATTCAACTAGCGCTAATTATAGGGTTATTTAGACTCAACAACAAACCGGGTTAACCAGGCTCGCCTCAATCTTGGCAATGGTTTAAAAGATAGTGTGTGCTCACACTTAAGCAGAATCACTCCTAGTCTTGCGTCCGATTTGATTTGGATCAATATAAGCGACATGATCTTGTGATTTAGCAAGGTGCTTACCCAAAGCCCAGGCGTGTCCATAAACCACTTCTAGGGTTAGTTTTTTGGGTAATTGAGTGGATAAGGGGGTATTTTGATCAACAGGGCCAAGCAAATTTAGTGCCTTAGCATCCGATAAAAGAATGTTGTCACTGTCATAGTCCAGCCCCAAGAATTCCATGTCCATGACTGGGTCTGAAAGGCGCTCACCCAGCAAGGCATCCCCCATATCGTGCATATCCCAGGGGCTAGCCAACTTCTTGAGCGGTAATTGCTGAGCCACAAGTTCAGATCTGAGCTCCTTAGCAGTATCCGGGCCGAGATAACTGAATGTCAGTAAACCGCCCTCTTTCAGTACTCGCCAGCACTCTTGCAAAAAATGCTTAGGATCAACCAGATCCTGAATGAAGAGAACGCTCACGACTAAATCTACAGAATTACTAGGAAGGTTAATGCGGCCTGTTTTCTTGTAATCACTAAGGGAAACAACAGATGCTGATTTCATTCTTGAATTCCAAAATCGAGCCAACCTCAATTTGAATAAATCAAAACCCGATAGTTCAGGTTCAGGTGCGCTATGAAAACGAACGCCCGGAAATCGCTTCGTCAGAAAAGGAGCATGCGCCCCAGGGAAATCCGGGAATAACAAGACGTCCTTTACTTCTAACTTAACGATGTCTAATTTTTGCAACATGCGAGCTGCAATTTCATCCTGAAGCCATCTGATTGATTGGGTCATTGGCTCAGTATACTCAGCGACCCCATGCGAACAATAGAGAATATTTTTGAAGTCATTTCTTCTCGCTTATTGCCCAGCGCTTGTATTGTTTGTGGGGTATTTCAGCAACGCACGCTCTGCGTTGATTGCTCCTCGCGACTTGCTTTTGAGCAGCTATTGAATTATGAATGTTGTCAGCAGTGCGGACTCACTCTTCAAGCAAGCGAGCTAAAAGAAAAACGTTGTCAAGAGTGTGCTCTCAACGCGCCCTACTTTGATCAGACCTTTTGCCTTGATCGCTACGATGGAAGACTGCAGTCCGCTTTGCATCAATTGAAATATCAACGAAGACTTGCTTGCGCTCATGGGCTGGCATCAGCATGGAATCAGCTGATGCCTAAAGACATCCACAATTTACAAGCAGAATTTTTACTCCCCGTACCACTCAGCCGAGAAAAATTGTGTTCCCGCGGCTTTAATCAAAGTTGGGAATTAGCCAGACGTATTCATTGCGACAAACGCATTCATAAAAACCCATACATTCTGATGCGCCATCATCACATTCAACATCAGGCCTCTGAAAATCGTGCCAATCGTCAACTCGCTATTCAAGATATGTTCTTCATCAACACTCAATTCCAAGGGCAACTGGAATCGACCTCAGTAGTAGTATTTGATGATGTCATGACTAGCGGAGCAACCTTAAATGAAATCGCCCGCGTATTGAAGGACAATGGCGTATCTCGTGTTATTAATTGGGTTCTACTGAGAACACTTCGTCCATCACAAAGATCTGAACATGTTTAATATTGTTTTATTCGAACCAGAAATTCCACCCAATACAGGCAACATCATTCGCCTGTGTGCAAATACGGGTGCAAAACTCCATCTCATCGAGCCGCTAGGCTTCCCCATGGAAGATGCCAAGCTTCGAAGAGCAGGACTAGATTATCACGAGTTTGCCAAAATAAAAGTTCATAAAAACTGGGCGCAATTTCTTGCTGATGAACAGCCCAAGCCTGCACATATTTTTGCCTTAACAACTAAGAGCTCTGGCAAGTTTCATGATGGCAAATATTTGCCCGAAGATTATTTTGTCTTTGGCTCCGAAACCAAAGGCATTACTGAAGAAGTGAGAAGTTCGATTCCAGCGCCTAACCAAATGCGCTTAGCGATGCAAGATAGCAGTCGCAGCTTAAATCTCTCGAACACGGTAGCAATTGTGGTTTATGAAGCTTGGCGCCAGAACGGATTGCTTGGCGGAAATTAAGAAACTTAAACTTCAACCTTGGGGTCGCGTCCCATCAGTTTTTTCACTGCCTCATGCGGTGAAAGCTTTCCAGATAAGACTTCACACATCATGGCAGTAATTGGCATCTCGACACCAAGACGAGTGGCTAGATTACCAACCGCAGAGGCGCACAAGACACCTTCAGCAACATGTCCTAAATTGCCTAAGATTTCAGGCAAAGGTTTTCCTGCGGCAAGTGCCAAACCAACACGACGATTACGCGAGAGATCGCCGGTGGCAGTCAATATCAAATCGCCTACGCCAGTCAGCCCCATACAGGTCTCTGGTCGACCACCAGCAGCCTTTACTAAACGCATCATTTCTGCAAGGCCACGAGTTAACACTGCAGCGCGCGCATTTAAGCCAAGGTCTAGACCATCACCAATACCAGCCGCAATTGCCAGAACGTTTTTAATTGCACCACCCAGCTCAACTCCAACTAAATCGTCACTAGCATAGATCCGCATATTGCCGTGATGAAAGGCGCCCTGAACAATGTCGCACAAAGTATTTGATTTGCTGGCGATTGTTAATGCGCAGGGCATTCCATTGCCAACCTCTTTTGCAAAACTGGGTCCAGATAAAGCGCCGTAAGAATGCTGAAGACCATGGCTATGCAATTGATCTTCGCGCGCCACTACTTGGTGTGGCAATAAAGTAGTGCTGGGCTCTAAACCCTTACACAACCAAACGATATTAAGCGGGTGTTTTGCGAGGCGCAGCACCTGCGCTACCGTTTCTGACAAACCCGACATTGGAGTCGCAATTACCAAAAGATCATTTTCAGAAAGGCGTTCGATAGCCTGCTCAAAACTCGCTTCTAATTGCAAGCCTTTAGGCAAGATGACACCAGGTAAATATTCTGCGTTCTCACCCGACTTTTGAATCTCTCCCAACTGCTCGGCACTTCTCGACCACAAACAAACGTCGCCCGATTGAAGATGGCGCGCAGCTTGTGCGGCCATAGCAGTACCCCATGATCCAGCTCCAAGCAGCGTCACTTTCATGATCTGTGGGCCTTAATTAAATCAACTTAGTGAGGAAGAATGATTTTGCTTTCATCGGCAGCGCCACCTTCCGTTGCAGCCGCTTGCGCAGCCTGCATCAGGCGGTGTTCATACATGCCGTGGAAATTAATCTCGTTCAAATGAATTGGCTGGAAACCAGCGCGGCTAATGGTGTCTGCAATATTGGAGCGCAAATAAGGATACAAAATCGTTGGGCAAGCAATGCCTAACATGGGATCAATTTGCTCTGCAGGAATATTGCTAAATTCAAAAATGCCCGCTTGCTTTGCCTCAACCAAAAACAGTACTTTGCCGTCTACTTTGGCAGTGACTGTCGCTATTAAAGCAACTTCAAAAATCTCATCACCCAAACGAGTAACAGCAACATCCACCTCAACCTCTACTTGAGGCTCAGCGGAAACCAATAAAATTTGTGGCGCATGTGGCTGCTCTAAAGATAAGTCCTTAAGGTAGATCCGTTGAATGCGGAAACCAGGCTCTTTTGAGTTATCAGCTGCATCTGGAGCGGAAGTAGTTTGTTCAGTCATGGAAAACTTTCTGAGTAAATTTTTTAAGCTAGCAGTGAATCAAGTTGGCCCGCGCGATCTAAGGCTACTAGATCGTCATAACCACCAACATAGGTCTCACCAATATAAATTTGTGGCACAGTGCGACGACCCGTACGCGTCATCATGATCTCGCGCTGGGCAGGATCGCGGTCAATCAAGATCTTCTCCAGATTTGTAACGCCTTTCTTTTGCAATAGCTTTTCTGCCATAACGCAGTATGGACAGACTTGGGTGCTATACATCGTGACTGGTGGCATATCTGAGACTCGCTGAATTATTTAACCAATGGCAGGGCTGCAGCCTGCCAACCTTGAACTCCGCCTTCTAAGACTGCAATCTCAGAAAAGCCCATTTTTTTCAACTCTGGAACAAGTTTGCGCGCACTCGTACCAGAATGGCAAACCAAAATAATGGGGTTTTTACGGTCCAGCTTCAGCTTCTCAACTCCGGAAGGGATTTGCTCAGCCAAGATATGTTTTGCCCCGGGCAGATGACCCGCTTTAAAGTCGGACTCCGGACGCAAGTCCAAAACAGCCGCTTTACGGCGATTCATCCAAATAGTTGCTTCTGTAGGCGATAAGCCTTTTCCGCTAATAAGCGTAGATAATGTGGGAAGGAAGAGTGCTGCGCCCGAAACTAGCAGGAGGGCGATAAGCGCTAAATTATCAATTTGAGTGAGAAAGTTCATCACCGGATTATAGAATGGCTCTATGAAACAACTTGTCCTTATTCGTCATGGCGAATCTGCCTGGAATCTTGAAAACCGCTTCACTGGCTGGGCGGACGTTGACTTAACCCCAAAAGGTACTGAACAAGCACTGGCCGCAGGTGAAAACCTCCGCAAGGCAGGCTATGAGTTTGATGTGGCCTATACCTCTGTTCTTAGAAGAGCTATTCGTACCTTGTGGCATGTTCAAGACACCATGGACCTCATGTGGCTGCCCGTAGTTCATAGCTGGAGACTAAATGAGCGTCACTATGGCGCTCTGACCGGTCTGAATAAAGCCGAAACTGCCGAACAGTACGGAGATGCCCAGGTTCATATTTGGCGCCGCTCCTACGATGTGCGCCCACCACTCTTGGAAACAGGTGATGAACGTAATCCGCAAAATGATCGTCGCTACGAAAAACTGAACGCTTCTGATATTCCCTTAGGCGAGTGCCTTAAAGATAACGTCGAGCGTGTATTACCCCTTTGGAACGAATCTATCGCCCCCGCACTCAAGGCAGGCAAGCGCGTATTACTGGTTGCACACGGCAATAGTATTCGCTCATTAATTAAGTATCTCGACCAGGTTTCTGACGAAGACATTATGGAAATCAACGTCCCTAATGGCATCCCGCTTGTTTATGAGCTCGATGATAACCTCAAACCCATTCAGCATTTTTATTTGGATTAAGGTAAAACAGAAGCATGCGCGTATTTTTCAAGAACTTTGCCCTCGTTTCTATTGGCCTCATCGCCGGGGTTGCAGCCACTATTCAATTGTCCGCTACCGCCCAGCAGGGCACGACACTACCCTTAGATGAACTGCGAACACTATCGAATGTCTTTGCACAAATCAAACGCGAGTATGTTGAGCCGATTGAAGATAAACAGCTGCTAACCGATGCTGTCAAAGGCATGGTGAGCAGTCTTGATCCGCACTCCACCTATCTTGATAAAAAAGATTTTTCGGAAATGCAGGAACAGACTAGCGGCAAGTTTGCTGGTCTTGGTATTGAAATCACTTCAGAAGACGGCGTTGTCAAAGTACTTAACCCGATTGAAGATAGCCCTGCAGCTCGTGCTGGCTTGCAAGCTGGCGATCTCATTACTCGCTTAGATGACAAACCCGTTCGCGGTATGTCACTCGACAAGGCAGTTCGCACCATGCGCGGTACACCGGGCACAAAAATTACTTTGACTGTCTTCCGTAAAAGTGAAGAACGTAGCTTTCCAGTAACCATTACCCGCGCTGAAATTAAAGTGCAGTCCGTTAAAGCCAAAATTTTGGACAACAATATTGCCTGGGTCAGAGTAACGAGCTTTCAAGAGCGCACTGTTCCTGATCTGGCTAAAAAATTAGCTGATCTTGCAAATCAAGATCCTAAAATGAAGGGCATTATTCTTGACCTCAGAAACAATGGTGGCGGCTTGTTGCAAGGCGCAGTCGGTGTAGCTGCCGCCTTCTTGCCAGCAGATGCTGTGATTGTTTCTACTAAAGGTCAGACAGCTGACTCAAAGCAAGTATTCAATGCGACACCAGCAATGTATCGTCTGAGCGAGCCTGGCGACCCTTTATCTAGCGTACCAGCGATATATAAAAAATTACCGATGGTAGTTTTAGTAAATGCCTACTCCGCTTCCGCCTCTGAAATTGTCGCTGGTGCATTACAGGATTACAAACGTGCAACTATTATTGGTAAAACTACTTTTGGCAAAGGCTCAGTACAAACAGTCCGCCCACTGACCAATAATTCTGCACTGAAGATCACTACGGCTTATTACTACACGCCAAGTGGTAAATCGATTCAGGCCTATGGCATCAAGCCGGATATCGCAGTAGATCAAAATAAAGACGGCGATCCTGACGATGTATTAATCACTCGCGAGATCGACAGCGAGAAGCATTTGCGCAACAAGCAATCTTCAGAAGAAAAGCTCGTTGCCGATCGTGAAAAACGTCGCCTAGAAGAGCTACAACGTATTGAAGAAAAGAATGCCAAGAAGACTCCTGAAGAGAAAGAAAAAGACAAGTCCAAGAAGCCTGTCGAGCTCGGTAGCGCAGATGACTTTATGCTTTCTCAGGCAGTCGCATTCATTAATGGTGAGCCTGTGAAACGCTCTGCCTCCAAGCTAGAGTAAGTTCTCGCAATTAGGCATATATATGAATGATGAGCAGCTACTTCGCTACTCGCGGCATTTACTGCTAGAAGAAATTGATGTTGCTGGCCAAGAAACTTTGCTTGGCTCGCACATCCTGATCATTGGCGCCGGTGGCTTAGGAAGCGCTGCCGCACCATACTTGGCTGCAACTGGCGTAGGAAAAATTACGTTGGTTGATCATGACAAAGTCGAGCTCACTAATTTGCAGAGACAAATCATGCATAGCCAGAACTCCCTCGGCAAAAGTAAGGTGGAATCAGGGAAGCAATTTTTGCAAAGCATCAATCCGACGCTCACGATTAATGTAATCGCAGAGAAGGCAACTGAGAATTTATTACAAGAACTCTTGCCATCAGTAAATCTCGTTTTAGATTGCACCGATAACTTTGCTACCCGTCAGCTCATTAATGCAGCTTGCTTTAATCAGAAAGTGCCGCTCGTCTCTGGATCTGCCCTCAAATTTGATGGTCAACTGAGCGTATTTGATTTTCGAAATGAAGCATCCCCTTGCTACGCCTGCCTTTTTTCTCCAGAAGAACAGTTTGAAGAAGTTAGCTGTGCCAGCATGGGTATCTTCTCGCCGCTAGTGGGCATTATTGGCGCGATGCAAGCGGCTCAAGCCCTGCAGGTATTGATTGGCTTTGGTCAGCCTTTGGTGGGAAGAATGTTGTTGTGGAATGCGCTCACTACTCAGATTAATGAGATTCGCATTTCTCGGAATCTAGAATGTCAGGTATGCGGCCCCCAACATTAGGGAGTTAAGAAAGCAATCGCTCTAATGCTTTGGTCTGCTCGTCGGGTTCATAAGCACGCAGGACTCTAGGAACGCGGGCTTTTAATAGGCCTACATTTGCTTTTAAGATCTCGCGCTTAACTAATAGCAGTTGGCTAAAGTGCATTGAGAAATCTGTCAACCCGAGCGCAAGTAATAGCTTTGTTAATGCAGGATCGCCAGCCATCTCACCGCAAACAGCAACCGGCACATCTGCCCGCTTCGCTTGATCAATGATGCTTGATAATAAGTTCAAAATGGCTGGATGCAAGGGGTCATACAAATGCGCAACCGCATGATCCGCACGATCAATTGCCAAGGTGTACTGAATTAAGTCGTTGGTACCAATCGAAAGGAAATCGAATCGATTAATAAACAACGGCAGCATCAAAGCCGCCGCCGGAATTTCAATCATTGCACCAACTTGAATATTTGGATTAAACGCCTTGCCACGCTGATGTAATTGCTGCTTTGCCTTTTCAATCAATCTAAATGTTTCATCGATTTCTTTAGCATGCGCCAACATCGGAATCATAATGCGCGCCTGACCATGGGCGGATGCACGCAAGATAGCCCTGAGTTGAGTTAAAAAGATCTCCGGCTCGGTCAAAGACCAGCGAATCGCACGCAATCCCAATGGGGATGCGCCAGTTTGAGAAACATCTCCACCGCCACCTAAGGCCTTATCAGCACCAACGTCAATGGTTCTAATATTGACAGGCAGACCATGCATTAAATCGACTACGCGACGATATTCTTGATACTGCTGCTCTTCATCAGGCAAGGCTTGCTTTCGATCCATGAATAAAAATTCAGAGCGGAACAAACCAACGCCTACAGCACCCAACTTCACTGCCTGAATAGCATCTTCGGGTAACTCAATATTGGCAAATAACTCAATCTCAACCCGATCAGCTGTTTCTGTCTTGGCATGCTTTAACTGCTTTAGCTTACGAGCCTCTTTTAAAGCTTGCGTTTGCAGCTTTCGATACTCGGCAAGGAGTTGTTCATCGGGTGCAACAACGACAACCCCATGCTCACCATCCAATACCAGCCAATCGCCATGACGAATCATTTCACTGGCGTGTCGCACACCAACTACCGCAGGAATTTCCATACTGCGCGCAACAATTGCTGTGTGTGAAGTCTTTCCTCCAAGATCTGTTACAAATCCCGTGAAAGCATGCTCTTTGAAACGCAGCATGTCATGAGGGGCAATATCATGCGCAACAATAATTGATTCAATGCCGATATCGCTTGCCGGTAAAAAATCGGCATCATTCAACGGATCTTTCTTCTGGGCATTCAAAGCTTTAATTACACGCTCAGCCACCTGGCGAATATCGTTGGCGCGCTCTTTTAAATAGGCGTCCTCAATATCCGCAAATTGCTCCAATAGATCATTCAGCTCGGTTGTTAAAGCCCAGGCGGCATTTAATCTCTGAGTGCGAATCAATTTAATGGGTTTCTCAGCCAAAGCCGGGTCTGCCAGAATCATGCCGTGAACATCTAAGAATGCAGCCATTTCTTGTGGCGCGTCTTTTGGCAATCCTTGGCGCAATTGCGCCAACTCAAGGCGTACCTGCTCAAAAGCATCTAATAGCTTTTTGGCCTCAGCCTCTTCTTTGCCAGCCTCAATGAGGTAATGACTAACTTCTAATGCTGCACGCGAAATCAGTACGGCTTTGCCAATGGCAATGCCTTTGGATACTGCAATTCCGTGCAAAGCAAAAGTCATCCCTATTCGCCCTCACCAAATCGATCATTAATTAATGCAGCTAAAGCTTGCATTGCCTCATTCTCTTTCTCGCCAACGGTCTCTAGAGTGACTGTGCTTCCAATGCCAGCAGCCAGCATCATGACGCCCATAATGCTCTTGGCATTAATTTGACGTCCATTGCGGGATAAAAAGATTTCACAAGGAAACTCGGCAGCAAGCTGGGATAACTTCGCAGATGCGCGAGCATGCAACCCCAACTTATTAATGATTTCGATTTCAGCAACAGGCATAGTGCGTCCTATTCCTCCGTAGTGGCTTGCGGTGTTTTAGAACCCAGGCGCAAAATTCCATTTTGACCACCTAGAAGCGCTTTTTTAGCCAACTCCTCCAAGCCCTCACCACGATGAGAGATGCAGCGCATCAGCATGGGTAGATTTAATCCGGACAAGACAATCACGGGTGCATTTAAACCAGACAATGGCCCCAAAGCTTCAAGCTTAGATGCCACATTGGCGGGAGTCGCACCCATTACATCGGTCAATATTAAAACGCCTTGACCTGTATTGACGCCATAGGCCGCTTTCAAAAGTCGGTCGAAGCTGGCTTTTGTATCTTCGTAGGGCGGAATATCAACAGCCCTAACCCTCTCTGGCAGCACACCAAACGCATGCTCAGCAAAACCGAGCATCGCACTTGCTACTGGGGTGTGAGCAACTATTACGATTCCAACCATGTCTATGCCAATGCCTTTTCAAGCGCTGTTAACCAAAATTTCGAAACATCAAACCCACTTTGCTCAGTAATTTCTACAAAACATGTTGGGCTAGTCACATTGATTTCGGTGACATAGGCGCCAATTAAATCTAATCCTACCAAGAACAAGCCTCGGGCATTCAATATAGAGGCAAGACGCTCTGCGACCTTTATCTCGGCATTAGTTAGTGGCATAGCCACTCCTTTGCCACCAGCAGCTAAATTACCTCTGATTTCACTACCCTGCGGAATGCGGGCTAATGCAAATGGCACCACCTCGCCACCGATCAGCAGTACTCGCTTATCGCCTTGGGATATCTCAGGCAAGAATCTCTGCACCATCAAAGTACGCGCGCCATTCTCACCTAGCGTCTCAACAATGCTGGCAAGATTTAAACCATTGGGACCCACGCGAAATACGCCCATACCACCCATACCATCTAGGGGCTTGATCACAATATCTTGATGCTCTCGATGAAACACTTCAATTGCACTGAGTTCACGCGTCACTAAAGTTGGCGGAATGAGTTCTGGAAACTCTGTGATAGATATCTTTTCGGAGTGATCGCGAATAGCCGTTGGATTATTAAATACTTTCGCACCCTGACGAACAGCAGCCGACAATAACCAAGTGGTATTGAGATATTCAATATCAAACGGCGGATCTGTACGCATCATGACTGCGTTAAAGGTATTTAATGGGCGATCCTCTATGGGGCCCAATTCAAACCATGATGTACTGCTTGGCTTAATTTCGAGTGGCCGACAATCAGCCACTACAAAGTCATCTCTCCAGAGAATATTACGACTTTCGCAAAACCAAAGTTGATGTCCTGACTCTTGCGCAACTCGCATCATTGCTAAGGTGGAGTCTTTGCTAATCTTAAAAGACTCCAAAGGATCAGCAATAAAAAGAAAGTTCATCTCAATATCCGAATAAGTTAAGCGGCTTCTGCATTAGGATCAGAGCGCTCTAACTCTAAAGATGCTGCCAATAAAGCTAGACGAGCAACAACACCATAGAGATAAAAACGATTTGGGGGGGCGCTACCAGGCTTAGCACCCAGGTCTGGCATAGAGTTTTGCTCAAATGCTAAAGGTACAAAGTGCATACCTGGCGCATTGAGATTCTCATCGGGACCACGATCGGTATGGACGCGATAGAAGCCACCGATCACATAGCGGTCAATCATATACACCACAGGCTCAGCAACTGCCTCGTTCACCTTCTCGAAAGTATATACGCCCTCTTGAATCAAAACATCGCTTACTTCAAGACCTTCTTTTACTACACTCATCTTGTTTCGGTCTTTGCGATTCAAGCCTTTGAGTTGGGCAGGATCGTTCACCACCATCACACCCATGCCGTATGTACCAGCATCGGCCTTTACAACGACATAAGGTTTTTCTTTAATACCGTACTCACGATATTTTTTAGCCGTCTTCTTTAAAACCTTCTCAACTGCTGCTTGTAATTCCTCTTCGCCCTTGCGCTCATGAAAATTCACATTTGAACAACTAGCAAAATAAGGGTTGATCATCCATGGATCAATATCAACTACCTTTGCAAATTTTTTAGCAACCTCATCGTATGCAGCAAAGTGATTTGATTTGCGACGAACATGCCAACCAGCATGTAGGCCTGGTAGGAGATACTGCTCGTGCAGGTTTTCTAAAATCGGAGGAATGCCTGCTGATAAATCATTGTTCAGCAGAATTGAGCATGGATCAAAATCTTTTAGTCCAAGTCGTTGCTTCTTCAGACCCAAACGAGATAGCGGCTCCATCAAGAGGCGATTGCCATCTGGCAAATCAATCCAAGTTGGTTTTTTAATTTCGTCAGATAAAGTGCCCAAGCGCACATTCAGGCCTGCTTGACGCAAGATCGAGGACAGGCGCGCAATATTCTGCAAATAGAACGTATTGCGAGTATGTCGCTCGGGTATCAATAGTAAATTTTTTGCTTCAGGACAAATTTTCTCAATCGCAGCCATGGCAGCCTGAACAGCTAAAGGCAACATTTGGGGCGAGAGGTTATTAAAACCACCTGGAAAGAGGTTGGTATCAACCGGGGCAAGCTTAAAGCCTGCATTGCGCAGATCTACGGAACAGTAAAACGGCGGAGTGTGCTCCTGCCATTCAAGCCTGAACCAGCGCTCAATCGTTGGGGTTGCTTCTAATACCTTCGACTCGAGATCGAGAAGAGGGCCGCTAAGGGCAGTGATGAGATGTGGGACCATTTCACCATTGTAAGATTTTTAAAAGAAAGACGCGGAATCCGAGGATCCCGCGCTTAAAAACCGGGCAGCCAACTAAAGCCGCCCAGTGAGGGGTAAAAATGCTAATTAAGACTCGTAAGCAGACTCACCGTGGGAAGTGATATCCAAGCCTTCGCGCTCAGCATCTTCCTTGACACGTAAACCAATCACGATATCCACCAATTTGAAGGCGATGTAAGAAACTACGCCAGACCAAATCAGGGTAACAATCACACCTTGGCTCTGAATCCATAATTGGCTAGCAATAGAGTAATCAGGGGCTGCAGCATTGGCTACGTAATCCCAAATACCTGTTCCGCCTAAAGCTGGATCTGCGAACACACCAGTTAACAAAGCGCCTAAGATACCGCCAACGCCATGCACACCGAATACGTCCAAGCTGTCGTCTGAACCCAACATCTTCTTGAGACCAGAAACACCCCATAAGCAAACCACGCCAGCAAGAACGCCGATAACGAGTGCACCCATTGGGCCAACAAAACCAGCAGCTGGTGTAATTGCAACCAAACCGGCTACGCAACCAGATGCAGCACCCAACATAGAAGGCTTGCCTTTAGTAATCCACTCAGCAAATGACCAGCCCAATACTGCAGCAGCTGTTGCCAACAATGTGTTTACGAATGCCAAGGCTGCACTGCCGTTTGCTTCGAGAGCAGAACCAGCATTAAAACCAAACCAACCGAACCACAAGAGTGAAGCACCAATCATGACGAACACTAAGTTATGCGGCTTAATTGCTTCTTTGCCGTAACCTAAACGTTTGCCGATCACGAATGAACCTACCAAGCCTGCGATCGCAGCATTGATGTGAACAACAGTACCGCCAGCAAAGTCAAGAACACCCTTCTGCCACAACCAGCCAGCACGAGCTGTAATTGCTTCGAGTGATGCAGCGTCTTTAATATCATCAGGACCTGGCCAGAACCAAACCATGTGAGCGATTGGCAAGTAGCTGAAAGTGAACCACAAAATCACAAACAAAATAATTGCAGAAAACTTTGCACGCTCAGCAAATGAGCCAATGATCAAGCAGCAAGTAATTGTTGCGAACGCAGCTTGGAAGGCCATAAATACATACTCAGGAATCACAATGCCTTTGCTAAATGTAGCAGCAACTGAATCTGGAGTAATGCCTTGCAAGAACAAGCGATCTAGTCCACCAATGAATGCGCCACCTTCAGTAAATGCAAAGCTGTATCCATAGAGAGACCACAACACTGTGATCAACGCAAATACGAACATACACTGTACGAGTACAGAAAGAATGTTCTTGCTACGTGTTAAACCGCCGTAGAACAAAGCCAAACCAGGCAAAGTCATCAAGATTACTAATGCTGTACACACCAATAACCAAGCTGTATCGCCCTTGTTTGGAACCAATGCAGGAGCAGCAGCAACTGCAGCAGCGGCCGCAGCAGCAACTGGCTTAGCTTCATCAGCAAAAGCTGGTGAAGTCACCATAACGCTAGTTGCACCAATAGCCAAGGCCATTGCGCTTCCAGCTAGGAGTCGTTTCATCCAAGTTAACATTTTGAACCTCTCTTTAAAGTGCTGACGCGCCGGTTTCACCGGTACGAATGCGAATGACGTGTTCGACTGGGGAGACAAAAATTTTGCCATCACCAATTTTTCCAGTACGAGCAGATTTTTCAATCGCTTCAATCGCTCGCTCCAAGATGCCATCTTCAACAGCAGCTTCAATTTTTACTTTAGGTAAAAAGTCGACTACATACTCAGCACCGCGATACAACTCGGTGTGACCCTTTTGACGGCCAAAGCCTTTAACTTCAGTGACGGTGATGCCCGAAACTCCCACTTCCGAGAGAGCTTCGCGCACTTCGTCAAGCTTGAAGGGCTTGATGATTGCGGTAATTAATTTCATACGTTTCTCCGTTCAAAGGAAGGAATTAGAAAGTTTTTGTCAGAGCAACTACTGCGCCACCACGACCGGCGGTAGTGTTTGATGTTCCCAAAGGAGTACCAGTCCATGTATTCCACCAACTGGAATTTGCATTGGTACTAACATAAGAAGCGGACAAAGCTAAGCCACCACCGAAATCTTTCGTTAAACCAAGCTTCCAATCGGTATAGCTGATATTTTGCGCAGTTTGTCCGATGCCACCAGTTGTAGCAGGTTGACCAGCGACATATTGGTAACCAACGTGGCCATTTGCAGATATACCCCAAAAACCAGTGTCATAGTTCAATGTCAAATCAGGGTACATAGAACCAGCGCTATTAGGAATACCAAACAACGTAGTCACTGCATATGAGAGCTTTACAAAACCAGTCAATGGTCCAAGTGTAAAGTTTTGGGCAGCATAAAGCTCAGTGCTATTAGGATTTAGCATCGCAGAATACTGACCCTTGCTCGGATAGTAATATTGAAGAACGCCAAAGTCAGAAGCAAATCCCGGAGCAATCAATTCTTTCTTAAAGCCGCCGTAGAAATCCATCTCAACTGGTGCAGAGACTGCGCCTGAAGTTGTATTGCCAACCCAGTTAATTGTGCTGTTCCAGTTGCCAATATAGAAACCGCTCTCATGGGCGTAATCAAAACCACCCTGGATAGCTGGCTGGTAGTTAGTTTGAGTAATACCACGGTAACGGTAATCATTAGTAATAGTTACGTTAGCTGTTACTGGGCTAACTTCTGGAGCCTCTGCTGCAGGAGCTGTTTGTGCAAACGCTGCAGTTGCAAATAAGCCAGATGCTGCGAGAGCGATGGCTGTCTTTTGAATAGTTTTCATGTGTTGCTCCTTGCTGTGTGTAATGAAAAAGGGATAAATGCTTTATTGCATTAAGTGATCATGAATCTCTGGCCCTCTTTCAATTTGGTGCGATTCCCCTAAATAAGGCTTATGCACAATTTTGGTGCTTAGATATGCACCATTTACGTTCATTTTGGTGCAAATGCAGCATTTTTGGCTGGATCAGCCTGTTTTTGGCCCAACAACTTAAAATAGATTCTGTATCTTTTAAGCAACCTTCAACAGAACGGCGGGCAGCATTATGCAAAAACCAGGCGAAATCCTAGAGCAAATTCAGCGCATTGCTAGCGATATGCAAAACAAAGTTGGGGATGCTATTCGCAACTCACCTGCACAAGAGATTGAAAAGAATGTGCGAGCTATGATGAATCAGGGATTTCAGAAAATGGACTTGGTTACTCGTGAAGAGTTTGATCTGCAATCAAAAGTTTTGGCTAAAACCAGGGAAAAGTTAGAAGCACTCGAAGCTAAAGTTGCCGCCCTAGAAAAATCTTAATCAGATTCGCAGTTTCATCTAGAAACTATTCTGGATGAAACTCATCAAAGAAGTTGGAGTAAGCCTCTTCAGAGAAAAACTTTTTTGCATCTACCCTTGCTGGAGCTGCATGCAGAACCGATATCTGATAAATCCAAGTTCCATTATCTGGCGCAATCCTGGTAATCCAACGGACACGCATTGACTGCTCTACTGCACCAGTAGATTTAAATTCCAAAAAGTAATCCTTAGTAGCAACACGCTGTTTATTCGCAGTCTGATAAAGAGCTTCAACACTCAACGCACTTTCCAAACTGACATTTGCCCGATTCAATAAGTTACCCTGTAATTGCTCTAACAATTTGGGTGCTAGGGTAGCCTGATCCCTGCTCAAATGAATCGTACTCACAGAATAAATATCATCCTCAATTTTTACTGCCTCTAAGGTTTGAGGAATTTCTTGATTCGCATAGGGCAGTCGTCGCTCCTTTTTTTCAGGCTTACCTGGAAATAAAGCGTTATAACCTTCTTGAGGAGACTGCACAGTCCGCCAATCTAACTTGGGACTACAAGCAGCAAGCAGCAATGTAAGCGTTAGAATTACGCCAAACTTCTGGAGCATGAATTTAGACAACACCTGCACTGTGAGCTTGTTGGTCAGCATGGTAGCTAGAGCGCACCATCGCACCCACGGCAGCATGTGAGAAGCCCATGGCATAAGCCTCTTCCTCGAAATGCTTGAACACGTCTGGATGGACATAGCGCTGAACTGGGAGATGGTGACCCGAAGGTGCTAAGTACTGCCCAATCGTCAGCATATCAATATTGTGCTCACGCATATCACGCATCACTTCCAGAATCTCTTCATCTGTCTCGCCCAAACCGACCATCAAGCCACTCTTAGTCGGAATGTGTGGGAAGCGCTCTTTAAAGTCCTTTAACAACTTCAATGAGTGTGCGTAATCTGCGCCAGGACGAGCTTGCTTGTACAAACGCGGTACGGTTTCTAGATTGTGATTCATGACATCGGGTAAGCCTTGTGGCGCATGCTCAGAAAAAATATCCAAAGCTTTATCCAAGCGACCACGAAAATCTGGAACCAAGACTTCAATGCGCGTACCTGGTGAGAGATCTCGTGATTGAGAAATGCAGTCCACATAATGCATAGCACCACCATCACGTAAATCATCACGATCTACGCTAGTAATCACCACATAATTTAATTTGAGGGCAGCAATCGTACGGGCTAAATTGCCAGGCTCTTTTGTGTCGAGCGGATCTGGTCTGCCGTGACCCACATCACAAAATGGGCAACGACGTGTACATTTATCACCCATGATCATGAAGGTAGCGGTGCCTTTGCCAAAGCACTCGCCAATATTGGGGCAACTTGCTTCTTCACATACCGTTACCAACTCATTCTCACGCAAGATTTTTTTGATCTCGTTAAAGCGAGAATTACCAGAAGCTGCTTTTACTCGAATCCAGTCTGGCTTTTTTAGAACTTGCTCCAAGGGAATAATCTTGATTGGAATCCGCGCAGTTTTCTCACTCGACTTCTGCTTACGCGAAGCGTCGTAATTAAGATCCTGCCGGCTATTAGCGTTGGCAGTTAAATCGAGATCCGGCTTATTGGTGGTCATGATGGAATCAGTTGCTTTTGCAAATGCCCTAAAAGGGTTTGAATAATAATGTCTATATTGTCCTTGATCCCAAGGGTTTGCATATCCACCGTCCTTAAGCCCTCATACCCACATGGGTGAATTCGGGAAAAAGCCGCTAAATCAGTAGACACATTTAGGGCAAGTCCATGATACGAGCATCCTTTTGAGACTTTAAGGCCCAAAGCAGCAATCTTTGCACCCCGATACTCCAATGAAACTGGGCTCTCCTGGGCAATATAAATACCAGGAGCGCCGGCATGTCTTTCTGCCTGTATGCCAAAGTCTGCCAGGGTATCAATTAAAGCTTGCTCAATTCGGGAGACAAGCTCTTTTACAAAAATCTTCAAACGCCGGAGATCGAGCAATAGATACACCACGATTTGCCCAGGGCCGTGATAAGTGATCTCACCTCCGCGATCCACCTGCACTAAAGGAATTTGATTGCTAGGGGAATGTAAATTACTCGCATCCCCCGCTAAACCCAATGTAAATACTGGGGGATGCTCCAGAATCCAAATTTCATCTAGAGTATCGCCATCTCGCTGCTGCGTAAAATCCCGCATCGCTTGATAGGTTAACTCGTAGTCAGCTACCCCTAAATGTTTTACTAAAAAACTCATGCAAATAATTTAGAGAACAACACTAACTAGAGGATGTGTGGATAGTGTGCGATACAACTCATCTAATTGCTCACGGCTGGTTGCGGTGATCGGCAAAGTAATGCCCAGATAATTTCCATCTTTAGAAGGTCGTTGCTCAACCTTGCTCTCATCAAGCGTAGGGTCAAATTGACGAGCAATGTGCAAAATTGCCGGCAAGTATTCTCGATTGGTCTTGCCCATCACCTTAATTGGAAACTCAGATGGATACTCGATAAGAGATTTTCTATCTTCAGTCATGTTTTTATCTTTCTAATGTACTTTGTAGTTTATTGATTGCGATGATCAGGCATACCCAACCAAGCACCAGTGATGATGTTGCGTATGCAATGTAGACGTCGGTGGAAAAAATGATCTGCGCCTGGCACTACTTGAACTGTTAGTTCTTGAGGACGCGCCCAATCCAAGACATCGATCAAGGGAATGGTCTCATCTACCTCGCCATGAATCAAAATCGTATCAGCAGGCACAGGCGCTAAGGCCCACTTTCCTGCCGCACTACCCACCATGACCAGTCGCTCTGCTGGGCGTCCTAGCCCTGCTAAGCGCTGTACTAGATGAGTCCCAACAAAACTGCCAAATGAAAATCCAGAAACCACTAAGGGTAAGGTATTTGCAGTCTGAGTCCACGCTTGTTGTGAAGTCGCTTCAAATTGATTCCAGCTCAAGGGGGTGCGCATCCAATCAGCAACATGAAGCAGATCTTCCATCTCACCAATGCCATCATCATGCACACCAGCAGTAGCGCCAACACCGCGGAAATTAGGGCGCACACTGACATAACCCAATTGATTAAAGGCCCGCGCCATCGTTTGCGCAACCTTGTTATCCATTGTTCCGCCCATTAGCGGATGAGGATGCGCAACCAAAGCCAAACCCCTTACCAAAAAATCAGGGTTATTTTTTAATTCGTCAGGCAGATCAATCGACATTTCAATTTGACCTACAACACCTTCAATATGAATGATTTTTGTACGGCTATTCATGAGGGAAACTTTCCAAAATCTTTTTAAGCCAACTGCAGACGCTCTACTGGACGCCCTTGTATTAAGTGTGACTGAATAATTTCTTCAATGTCTTCAGTATCCACAAAGGTATACCAAATACCCTCTGGGTAAATCACGGCTACTGGGCCATCTGCGCAACGATCTAAACATCCCGCCTTATTAATGCGGATGTTTCCTGGGCCAGACAATCCCAACTCTTTCACGCGTTTTTTTGCATAGTCAAATAATGCAAAAGCATTATGGCGATCGCAACAATCCTCGCCATTACTTCGCTGGTTTAAGCAGAAAAAAACATGGTGTTTGAAACTCATAAGCAATCTCAATCAAGGTTTTAAATTAACAGTAGTCCGATTTCGGAACACCCAAAATAAAGCTAATGGCAACCATACTACTGAAACCCATCGCATTAATTCATTAAAGTGTAATAGCCTGCCTTGGTACCAATGCCTTAATGTCAAAATGAAATAAGGATTGTCCGGTAAAAGATTAATTGCCAGAGTAGCACTAAGCAGGCAAGCGATCGCAAGCCAGGTTTTATTGGCTTCAGAAAATTGGAGAGTCCATTTCAGCAATAGACTGCCCAATACCATTCCCCAAATAGCTCCCGCAGTAAGCCATAGCAAACTAAACTCTGCCCCGAATTGCAATGCAGTAAAGGCAATCTTGATCAAAACGGTGAAGCAAAGAAGGCTAGTTAAGATTTTCCACTGGGGCGCTTTTGCACGCATACCCAGTGATAGCAAGAGCCCTGTGCCGAGCCAACAAATTGCCGTAATGATTGATTCCTGAATAACGTGGTTCACGACCATAGTTCCCCAATCGACCGAGGCAAAGATCGCATGTCCCCATACCCCAGTGCCTAACCAAGAGCTTTGGGGGTAAATCTGGGCCCAAGGAAAGAGTAGAAACAAGGCACATGCAGCCCAGTTCAAACCAAACCACTGGTCAAAACGACGGCGTATTGCGCTACCAGAGAGCCACTGGGGGCCCAGGGGGATGGCTAATAAGCCACCTATCAAGCCACCCAAGATATTGGCCCACCAATCCATTTGGCTCGGAATGCGCGTGGGCAGCCAAGTTTGCAAAGACTCCACACTAAAAGCCAGTGCTGCACTAAAGCTCAATGCAATGCCTAGGGCAACAAAATTACGCCATCGCGGGTAACAGGCAAAGACCAGCAAAAATCCCAAGGGGATATAAGCCAAGATATTGACCGAGACATCAAAGAGCGTAATAAAGCGGGGTAAAGGGGCATCTAACCACGCCCATGGGGCAATGCCATTGTCAAAGCTGAAATCAAATGGATTTAGGCTGACATAGACGATTAATAGCGCATAGCTCAGGCTAATGGCTCTGGCCAAAGGCATTGCCTGGAGTGGCCAAACAAACTTGCGAGGACGCTGATCATCGTGATGCATTCCACCATTCTAGGTCAGCCTGGTCAGATCTTTCTACAATAGGTAAATGAGTACAAATTGCATCCTAGAGCGCGTTGCCAGCACTAAATCAACTAATGATGATTTATTAGCCCGTTGGCGCGCTGGGGAATTAATTGATCCCGTTGCTCGCATTACCCAAGAGCAGACCTCTGGTAAGGGCAGGGCTGGGAGAGTTTGGCTTTCTAATCCTGAAGATACCCTGTGCTTTTCCTTGGCCTACCCCTTTCATAAACGCCCCAATGAACTGAGTGGACTTAGCCTAGTTATTGGCTTAGCGCTTATTTCTGGAATTGCCACGACACTAGGTCTTAGTGAGGATGCATTGCATCAACAAGGCTTGAGACTCAAATGGCCTAACGACTTACTACTTAACAATGCCAAGCTTGGCGGCATCCTCATTGAAGGCGGCCAAAGTAATCCAAGCCTACCCACCTGGATGGTGATTGGGCTGGGTCTTAACTTACGTAATGCAGCGCTGATTGAAAAGAGCCTAGAAGGCCAAACCTCTTTTGGAGTTGCAGCTTTAGGGCAACTCATACCCCACCACAGTGTACTTCCCGATACTGAGTTTGTTTGGCTAAAACTCATTGAGTCCTTTGAAAAGCATTTGGCTCAGTTTGACGAAAATGGATTTGGCTATTTTAAGAATTCGTGGGAGCAGTGGGATGCCTTCAATGGTCAATCCGTTTGTATATCAGGCGCAGGCAAAGAATCTATCATCGGAATTTCCGCTGGAGTTGATGACACTGGCGCGCTTATCCTAAAGCAGCATGACAAATCGATTGCCATTCATGCGGGCGATGTTTCTTTGCGAGTTCAATCATGAGTCTGTATTTAGTATTTGATCTTGGCAACACTCGGCTTAAATGGGCTGCTGTCGAATCCACACAAAATATTTCAGATCGCAATAAAAAGTTGTGGGCGTATTCTGGATCAATTAGCACTAAATCTTTTCAATCACCAGAGCTGCGTGCCGAGCTATCTGACTATATTTCTAAAACCTTGCCCAGGCCAGATACGATTGCGTTTTGCTGTGTAGCAGGTGATGCTGCTATTGAAAATCTACGTAGCCTCTTTCCGCAATGGCAAGATCTTGAGTGGAAGCAATTTATAGGCAGCAGTTCTTACGACGGTGTTCGCACACTCTATCAAGACCCAAGCAAGTTGGGCGCAGACCGATGGGCGGCATTGATTGGTGCAAGAGCAATCTCAAATACCAACACACTGGTGATTAATGCTGGGACCGCCACAACCATTGATTTACTAGGCGGTAATGGCATTCATTACGGCGGCTGGATACTACCGGGCCTCAGCATGATGCAAGAAAGCCTGCAACAAAATACGGCCCAACTCCCATTAGCGGTTCGCATCAGCAAGACTACAACTCAAGCGAGCTTTGGCACAACAACGGATGAAGCTATTACTGGCGGTTGTGATGCGGCACAAATTGGAGCAATACTGCGCGCAGCTTATTTAGCTAAAGCGATGAATCATCCTATCGAACGAATTTGGCTTGATGGCGGCAATGCCAAAGTCTTGGCGAATGAGATTAAACAATTTCCTGAGCTGGCAGCACTTCCAATTGAGCCTATCGAAGGCTTAGTACTTCGGGGGCTTTGGGCTTGGCTCTTACAAAACTTCTAGGTATTTGTATGCGTTAATTGGCAAGGCTTAACTAGTACGGATCTTGCCCAACAGAGTTGTTGTAGAGCGCTCATATAAAAATGGAATAGCAACCGCTTTGCCACCCCAGGTTTTCACTAAGCGAGTTTCTTGGAGGGTATCGATTTCATAATCTCCCCCCTTGACGTAGATATCTGGATGAATTTTTGCAATGAGATTCACTGGAGTCTGTTCCGTAAATAACACCGCTAAATCCACACTCTCCAGCGCCGCTAATAGAGCTTGGCGATCAGCCTCAATATTAATAGGCCTGTCATCACCCTTACCCAACATCTTGACTGAAGCATCTGAGTTCACACCCACCACCAGACTGGCGCCTAATGCTCGCGCTTGGGCTAAATAACTAGCGTGACCACGATGCAAGATATCAAAAACACCATTAGTGAACACCAGAGGTCTTGGAAGGGCGGCAATACGCGCCTCCAGCTCTGCAGGGTCACAGACTTTGGACTCAAATGAAGGTAAAGATAAAGAGCTCATAGCGTCATATTAATGGCATTGAGCTGGGCCCAACGATATTTGCCAGAATGTCTTAGACTTGGGCATCCCCACCCAGTCCATAGGCTCAAGATGATTCGCAATATGCAGAGCTACTTACTAGCACTACTTTTGCTGCTACCAGTAATGCAATTAGTTGAGGCAGCACCGCCAGCCTCACCCAGCTGCAGCCCCCTTCTGTCTCAGACCTTTCCGAGATTGCAGGATGAGGCACCTCAAAACCTCTGCCAATACCAGGGCAAAGTCATTTTAGTTGTGAATACAGCCAGCTTCTGTGGTTTCACTAGCCAATATGAGGGTCTTGAGAAGTTATATGCCAAATATAAAGATCGCGGCTTAGTGGTATTGGGATTTCCATCTAATGATTTTGGTCAACAGGAGCCCGGCAGTAATAAAGATATTGCTGAATTCTGTAAAAATACCTATGACGTGAAGTTCCCGATGTTTGCCAAGAGCTCAGTAAGCGGGGGCAACCCCAATCCTTTATTTAAGATGTTGATTGCTAAAACCGGTACAACACCTAAATGGAATTTTTATAAATACCTCATTAATCGCAACGGTAATGTAGTGGACGCATTTGGTAGTCTGACCAATCCAACAAGCACTAACATTACCGGTGAGATAGAGAAACTTCTTGGAGAGAAAATTTAGTGGGCAAGAAAAAAATTGCCATCATTGGCGCCGGCATTTCTGGCTTAGGATGCGCACATGCATTAAGACAGCACCCCGATTTAGATCTCACCATATTTGAAGGCGGCAACCATATTGGCGGCCACAGTAATACCGTAGATCTCACGCTAGAAACTCCTCAAGGCAAGATGACCCATGGAGTGGATACTGGATTTTTAGTATTTAATCGCAAAACCTATCCCCGCTTAGTTCGCCTTTTTGAGGAAATTCAGGTGCCCATTGCGCCATCAGAGATGTCATTTTCAGTGTCAATTGATGCTAGCAAAAAAACAGGTGCCAGTAAAAAGATTGAATGGGCTGGAAACGATCTCAATTCCTTCTTTGGACAAAGAAAGAATTTATTCTCGCTGTCATTTTGGAGCATGGCTTATGACATATTGCGCTTCAATCGTCTCGCCACTCAACTCGCAGAAAAGCAAATTACTGCCAAGCTTGAATACTCGGAGCCAGATGAGCGTATTAAAGATTTTTTAGATCGCAATCGTTTTGGCTCTAGTTTTAGAGAGAATTATTTTCTACCAATGATTGGCGCTATTTGGTCATGCTCCGTTGAGCAGATGCTGGAGTTTCCAATTCAGACCATGGTCCGCTTCTGTCATAACCATGGCCTTTTGCAAATTCAAAATCGCCCGCAATGGCTTACTGTGAAAGGCGGCTCGCGAGAGTATGTAGATCTTTTAGTGGCGGCTCTGGAGAAATATCGAGTTAAGTTTGTGCGCGAGGCGGTTACTCGCGTCAATGCCTGTCAAGCTGAAAATTCTCAGGTTGAAGTCATTGCGTCCACTGGATCACATTGGTTTGATGAGGTAGTTATGGCATGTCATAGTGATCAAACCTTAGATCTGGTACATGGTATTGATCAGGATGCCCGCAATATTTTGGCCTCGGTACCTTATCAAAAAAATCGTGCAATTTTGCATACAGACATTAATTTCTTACCGACTACCGAGCGCTGCTGGGCAGCCTGGAACTACACCGCAAAATCTGGCGCAACACCGACTGCACAACAACACGTCAGTGTGAATTATCTAATTAATCGCTTACAACCTCTACCCAAAGCATTCGAGGGCACACAGATTATTGTCAGCTTGAATCCATTGACTGATCCCAATCCAAAATTGGTGCATGAGGAAATTCACTACTCACATCCAGTCTTTGATATGCGCGCCGTTCAGGCGCAAAAAGAGCTACCACTGATTCAGGGTAATTCCTCAATTTGGTATTGTGGTGCATGGACTGGCTTTGGCTTTCACGAAGATGGTCTTCGCTCAGGTGAATTAGTGGCGATGGATCTAATGGGAAAAATTGCTCATCGTGTTTTACCCAATTCCATCAAAGATGCTCAGTAAATGAGTTTGCCAACGATTAATTTTGGCGCGGTAAAGCATCGGCGCTTTCGCCCCGCCAAGAACGCTTTTGGCTACGGTGTATTTACCTTATCTATTCCGATGCGTGCGCGCAGAAGTGACCCAAAACTACTCAGCAAGCACGGCCTTAAAGATAATCAGTTCGGGCTCTTCTCATTCTTCGACCAAGATCATGGATTGGGTAATGCGGATAGCCTATCCTGGATTGAAGCGATCCTCAAGGAAAATCATATTCAGCATGTTGATGGTGAAATTTGGTTACAAACCTTCCCGAGAGTCCTAGGCTACGTCTTCAATCCTGTGAGCTTTTGGATCTGCACTCAAGCCAATGGCCAAGTTCAAGCTGTATTAGCCGAGGTAAATAACACCTTTGGTGAACGGCACTGCTACTTACTCAATCATGACTCTGGCAAAGCCTTGCAATCCGGGGAGACCTTGGTAAGTAGGAAAGTTTTCCATGTATCGCCTTTCTGTGACGTACGCGGGGAATACCACTTCCGCTTTTTATTTCCCCAGGACAGCAATTCAAAGCGGAATAGCGTTTGTCGGATTGAACTCCACGAAGATGGCGCCCCACTGATTAATACAAGCATCAGCGGGCTAGCTCAGCCTTTAAATAAGAGCTCCCTCTATCTTGCCTTCCTTCAATACCCCCTGATGAGCTTAGGCGTCATTGGCCGAATTCATTGGCAGGCATTGAAATTATGGTTAAAAGGTGTACCCTTTCATTCAAAACCTAAACCACCAGAACTTGAAATTACCCGATGAATCGCCCCGGCCAATCACTGCTGTCCCGCCTAACCTTCTCTCGCCCTGAGAAGTGCGAATCTAAACAGCAACAATATCGCTCAAGCACAGAAACCTTATTAACTCTTTTAGGGCAATTACGCAGCGGACATTTGCTGCTCACCCTGCCAAATAAAGAAGTCAAAGAATTTGGAAATAGCGCAGACCAGCTGCATGCAGAAATCCAAGTTTTAGATTGGTCCGTATTTAAAGAAGTGTTATCTCATGGCGATATTGGCTTTGCTGAGAGCTATATTCGGGGTGAATGGAATACGCCTGATCTCAAAGCGGTTCTGGAATTAGCTATTCGTAACCGTACCATCCTAGAAAGAGCAATTTATGGAAGTTGGTTAGGCTCTATAGCGTATCGACTGAGGCATTGGTTTAGAGACAACTCCAAGTCTGGAAGCCGTAAGAATATTCATGCGCACTATGACTTAGGCAACGCTTTCTATACCCTTTGGCTAGATCCCACCATGAGCTATTCAAGCGCCTGGTTCTCTGAAGGTGACAAGCAACCTCTGATGGATGCGCAACGTGCCAAGATCAAACGTATTTTGGATGCCATACATGCCAAACCAGATGATCAACTCCTCGAAATTGGCTGTGGTTGGGGTGGCTTTATGGAAGAGGCTCTGCGGAACGGCAATCAAGTTACGGGCCTGACTTTATCGACTGAACAAAAGGCTTTTGCCGATACCAGACTGCAAAAAGTTGCTGCGCAGACAAGTGATGGCCAGCAATTCGAGGTGCGTCTTCAGGACTATCGAGACTGTGTAGAGCAGTTTGATGGCATCGCCTCAATTGAAATGTTTGAAGCAGTTGGTGAAAACCATTGGGGTGAGTACTTTCAAACCATTGCCAATCGACTAAAAGCAGGCGGCCGAGCTTGCATCCAAACCATCGTCATAGCAGAAGGTTTGTTTGATCGTTATCGCCATAGCACCGACTTTATCCAGCAGTATGTTTTCCCAGGTGGAATGCTGCCATCACCAAGCAAATTCAAGGCTGCAGCTGCTAGTGCCGGCTTAGAGGTTGAAGCTGAGTTTGCATTTGGCGCTGACTACGCTAAGACTTTATGCTTATGGCGTGATAGCTTTAATCAAAAGATTGAAGAAATATATCGCCTTGGATTTGATGAGGCGTTCATTCGACTCTGGAATTTCTATCTCATGTATTGCGCAGCTGGATTTTCCGAAAAGAATATTGATGTCGTTCAGTACATCCTTAAACACCAAGATGTTATTCACTCAAGTGATGCACTACGCCCATGAAGCAAAAAGGAATGGATTCATTTGTAAATCAACGGATTTGGATTGTTGGGGCCTCGAGCGGAATCGGTGAGGCCTGCACAAACGCTTTTATCAAGGCAGGCGCTAAAGTTGCCCTCTCTAGCCGTCGTGTTGAGCGTCTAGATGCACTTGCACAATCGGCAGACCCAGGACAAGCCTTAGTTCTCCCGCTAGATGTTACCCAGCAAGGGCAGCTCATTGCAAGCTATCAACACATCCTAGAGGCATGGGGCGGATTAGATCTACTACTCTTTGTTTCGGGTGTGTACACACCATTGCGTGCTGACAATTTTGACTTTGAGGTTGCACAACAAACTATTGATGCCAACTTACTAGGACCCATGCGGGCAGTAGGGGCAGTCTTGCCCAATATGCTTGAGACCCACTCTGGTCATATTGCGATCGTTGGTAGCGTTGCTGGATATAGCGGACTACCAAAAGCTTTGGCTTACGGGCCAAGCAAAGCAGGGATTATTAACTTCTGCGAAACCCTGTATTACGACTTACTGCCGCAGGGGGTGAGCGTACACATGATTTCACCAGGATTTGTGGCAACAGAAGCTACTGCACAGAATGATTTTGAGATGCCAGCACTGATAACCGCTGATGAAGCTGCAAAAGAAATCCTCGGCGGAATTCAGGCGGGAGAGTTTGATATTCACTTCCCTAAGCGGTTTTCAGGATTCTTAAAATTCCTCAGAATCCTGCCTTACCCTCTTTACTTCTGGATCGTACGACGCTTCGTCAAAATCTAAGACACTGAATTACTTGTACTTATCCTTACGGATTTTTTGCTCCAGATAATCCATTACAGCAATTGCTTTAGCCTTTGTTCCAGCAATGGATGGAGAAGTGACATAGCGACCCTGCATCACAATAGTTGGCACACCATCTATACGATAGGCATCAGCCATCTGTCTTGCAGCACGAGCTTTGGATACAACAGCAAATGAACGATAAGTAGCCAAGAAAGTATTGCGGTCGATGCCTTGAGAAGCAACCCAATCTGCAATCTCATTTTCTGTCATGAGGCGTTTATTTTCTTTATGCATCGCATACATCACTTTGTCATTCATCGCTTCACCCTTGCCCATAGACTCTAAGGCATAGAACAACTGGCTATGTGGCATAAAGTCATCGCGAAAGGCAACAGGTACTTTACGGAATGTCACATCCTTTGGCTGGCGCTTAAGCCATGCATTGAGCTCTGGCTCAAAGTCATAGCAATGCGGACAGCCGTACCAAAAAAACTCGATAACCTCAACCTTACCTTTGGACTCAACTGGCTGAGGGGTAGGCAGAATACGGTAATCAAAGCCCTCTTCAATTTTCGGGCTTTGCGCAGAAGCCAGACCTGAAAAAGAAAATGCCAAACCAAGAATGGCGGCAGATATAAGTGCTCTCTTAGACTTAGATAATGTGATCATGATTTACTAGATTTAATAACACTCGGTTTAATGCCCATGCCATTTAACTTATCTCGCACGGGATTGCTTTCCTCAACACTGTTATATGGGCCAACGCGAACACGCCAAAGCGTATTGCCCTCGCTACTAATTTCACTCAATTGTGACTGAATACCCTGAATAGCTAAACTTGCTTTTTGTGCATCTGCATCAGCGCGTTTATTAAAAGCACCCACTTGCAAGAAATAAATGGCATCCGATTTTGCAGCTGGTGCCGGGGTTGATTCAGCTGGTTTCTTGCCATTAGCTAAATCAGCAATTGGGTCTGGGGCATTGGCGGCAGGTGCTGCCGACTTGCCTTGCAAAGGCTTATTTAAGTCTAGAGCTTCCACTGGTGCGGTTGCTTCACCTTCTGCGGGAGCTGGCCCTGGCTTAATGGTCAAAGGCAGATTAGGCGCTCTGACTCCAGGGCGCTCTTGAGGTGTATTTTTAGAAAGATAGAAGGCGATCACAAAAGCAACCCCTAGTCCAACCCCAAGCCCCAAAATAAAACCAAGGATAGTGCCGCCATACTCTGGGCTCGTAGACTTCGTCTTTGGAGTGAAGCTGGTGTGTTGATTATTTTGTTTCATCGTATCCCCATCCTTCTTTTTACATCTTAAGCGCTAGCAATTGGTACAGCTTACATCTTAGCGGGTGCTGAGACACCCAATACTTTTAATCCATTTTCAAGCACCTGACGCGTCGCCGAAAGCAGTGCCAGACGAGCTAATTTCAAGGCAGGGTCATCCACCAGAACGCGATCTGCGTTATAAAAAGTATGGAAATCTCCAGCCAAATCACGTAAGTAAAAAGCTAAGGTATGTGGCGCTAAATCTGCGGCTGCATCCGTGAGCATTTCTGGATATTCAGCTAAACGACGTAAGAGATGATCTGAAGCTTTGCTTTGCAACAAAGAAAGATCTGCACCCTTCAGGTCAGAAACTTGTCCACCCCATTGGGTCAAGATTGAGCAAATACGCGCATGCGCATATTGCACATAGAACACGGGGTTTTCATCATTTTGCTGCAATGCTAGATCAACATCAAATACAAATTCCGTATCAGCCTTGCGAGAAATCAGGAAGAAACGTACCGCATCGCGTCCACGCTGCAACGCAAGCTCGCGCTCATCAACAGTCATCTCTGGCGTAACACCGCCGGACCATTCGACTAAGTCACGTACAGTCACATAAGAGCCTGCACGTTTAGAAATTTTTACCTCTTCACCATGGCGCATCACTGTCACCATCTTGTGCAATACATAGTCTGGGTAGGTTTTTGGAATATCCCAACCGCGCTTCTGCGCTACGCCCTGCAAGCCTGAGCGCACACGGGCGATCGTGCCATGGTGATCACTACCTTGGACGTTAATCACTTTTTGGAAGCCACGATTCCATTTACTGGTGTGATAGGCAACATCAGGCACGAAGTAAGTAAAGCTACCATCAGACTTACGCATAACGCGATCTTTATCGTCACCATCATCTGTTGTCTTCAACCAAAGCGCACCTTCAGACTCGTAGGTCTTACCAATATCCTGCAACTCTTCAACTATCTTGGCAACGCTACCATCGGTATACAAGGAAGATTCTAGGTAGTAGCAATCAAACTTCACGCCAAATGTTTTTAAATCGATATCTTGTTCATTGCGCAAATACGCTACGGCAAATTGACGAATGGCTTCAAGGTCATCTTTATATTCGGGTGAAGCCTTAAAAGCAGTCGCAATCTCCGCAATGTATTCACCGTTATAAGCACTTTCTGGCCAAGTGACATCACCTGGCTTAAGTCCGTTTAATCGAGCTTGTACTGAGAGTGCCAAGTTTGCGATCTGCACTCCAGCATCGTTGTAATAAAATTCGCGGTGTACTTTAATGCCCTGCGTTGCCAATAAGTTTGCCAAGGCATCACCGAGTGCAGCCTGACGACCATGGCCAACGTGTAGTGGCCCAGTGGGATTGGCCGACACAAACTCAATCATGGCGCTGGAGACTGGAGCCGCTTCTGGAGCTAACTGACCAAACTGAGGCCCCGCCATAAGAACCTCTTGAACCACCGCTGTTTTAGCGGCATTGCTTAGGCGAAAGTTAATAAATCCAGGGCCCGCGATTTCACAAGAAGCGATGAGGTCACCATAGCCGGGTTGCCGCTCCAAACGCTCAACCAGCGCTTGGGCTAATTCCCTGGGATTTAACTTCCAAGCCTTGGAAAGCTGGAGGGCAATATTGCAAGCAACATCGCCATGGTCTACCGCCTTGGGGCGCTCTAAACGAGGGGCAGGGGCATCACCCAAGCTGTGCTCCTGGGCCAAACCCTCTAGAGCGGCACTGAGCATCTCAATTAAACGATTTTTATTAGTTAACAACATAGATAAGTGAGTTTATCAGGTGGTAAGCTACTGAAATGATCTATCAATTTCGCTCCAAAGCGGGTCCTGACGTCATCATGTTGGCTGATCTGACCCAGCGAATCTTTGAAATTTTGGGCCGCCCATTAGAGCCCAGGGGGATTTTCACTGTTGAGCAACTACCAGCCCTCATTATTGCCCTAGAAACCGCCATTCTGAAAGATTTGGAAGAGCGAGCTAAAAGCAATGCGGATGACCAACAAAATACTGAAAAACCGAAGCTTGCAGACAGACTCGGCCAGCGTGCCTACCCCTTCCTAGAACTCATGAAACAGGCCAAGGCCAAAGATGAACCGGTGATGTGGGGCGTTTAAAGCACCACATCAAGGAAGTTCTTAGTCGATAGAGCTGGCCAGCTGACGGCGGATATCTTCCACAGTCTCGTTACGGCGCTTAGCAAGATCTTCAATTTGGTCTGCCGACAACTTACCCACATTGAAATACCGCGCATCTGGATGTGCCAGATAAAAACCACTGACGCTGGAAGCCGGATTCATTGCCATCGATTCAGTCAGGGTCATACCAATATCTTCTGAACCAATGACGCGCAATAAGTCTTTTTTCACTTCATGCGCAGGGCAAGCTGGATAACCTGGCGCTGGACGGATGCCACGGTATTCTTCATTGATCATTTGATCATTCGTCAGAATTTCATCAGTTGCATAACCCCACAGATCAGTACGAACACGGTGGTGCATTAACTCTGTAAATGCCTCTGCCAAACGGTCAGCTAAAGATTGCAACATGATTGCGCTGTAGTCATCATGCTTGGCATGAAACTCAGCCACTTTTTTCTCAACGCCATGGCCAGTCGTCACAGCAAAGCAGCCGAGATAATCAGCCACCTTAGAATCTTTTGGCGCAACATAATCTGCCAAGCAACGATTAGGTCGACGTACGCCATCAACTACAGGGCGCTCGGCCTGCTGACGCAAGTTATGCCAAACAAATAATGGATGTTCGCGTGATTCATCGCTGTATAAGACGATGTCATCACCGATTGTGTTGGCTGGATAAAAGGCCACTACAGCATCGGCTTGCAACCACTGACCTTTGATTAATTTATCTAAAAGCGCCTGGCCATCTTCAAATACTTTGCGAGCCTCTACGCCAACGATTTCATCATCCAAGATTGCTGGGAACTTACCAGCTAAATCCCAGGTCTGGAAGAATGGTGTCCAGTCAATATATTTAGCAATATCACTTAAAGCAAAATTCTTGAAAACACGGCGCCCAATGAACTTCGGCTTCTCAGGCACATAACTATCCCAATCAATCAGCTCGCGATTCTTGCGTGCAGCTTCTAGTGAGATGGTTGGCGAAGCTTTTTTATTGGCATGCTGCTCACGTATGCGCACATAGTCATCGCGCAGATCTTGAATAAATTTCTTGGCGCTCTCATCTGAAAGCAGGCTCGATGCCACCGACACAGAACGGGATGCATCAGGTACGTAGACCACAGGACCATCGTAGTGTGGCGCAATCTTAACTGCAGTGTGTACACGAGAAGTCGTAGCACCCCCAATCATCAATGGAATTTGACGTTCACGGAAATAGTCATCACGCTGCATCTCTTGAGCAACGTAAGTCATCTCTTCTAAGGATGGGGTGATCAAACCAGACAGACCAACAATATCCGCCTTTTCTTCTTTAGCACGCTTCAGAATTTCTGCGCAAGGCACCATCACGCCCATATTGGCAACTTCAAAGTTATTACATTGCAGCACTACCGTCACAATATTTTTACCAATATCGTGCACGTCGCCTTTAACAGTCGCCATCACAATCTTACCCTTGGCTTTGGCTTCACCACCAGAGGCAATATGCAAGCGTTTTTCTTCCTCAATGTAAGGAATCAAAATCGCCACTGCTTGCTTCATCACACGTGCACTTTTAACCACTTGAGGCAAGAACATCTTGCCGGCACCAAACAAATCGCCAACGACGTTCATCCCATCCATCAAGGGACCTTCAATCACCTCGATCGGACGACCACCCGCACCCATAATTTGCGCACGTAGCTCTTCAGTATCTTCTTCAATAAAAGTAGTGATGCCATGTACTAAAGCATGGGTTAAACGCTCACGTACTGGAGATTCACGCCAAACTAAGTTCTCTACCTGCTTTGCGCCACCACCCTTAAATTGGTCAGCAATATCCAGCAAGCGCTCCGTTGGAGTCTTGCCGTCTTTATCTTTAAAGCGGTTAAGCACCACATCTTCAACGCGTTCACACAATTCGGGATCTAGGTCTGCATAGACGCCGAGCTGTCCTGCATTGACGATACCCATATCCATGCCTGCCTGAATGGCGTGATACAGGAACACCGTATGAATAGCTTCTCGTACGCGATCATTGCCACGGAAAGAGAAGCTAACATTGGAGACGCCGCCACTGACCTTCGCGCCCGGCAGATTTTCTTTAATCCAGCGCGTAGCATTAATAAAATCTACTGCGTAGTTGTCATGCTCTTCAATACCAGTCGCAATTGCAAAGATATTGGGATCAAAAATAATATCTTCTGCAGGAAAACCAATCTCATTCACAAGAATTTGATAGCAGCGTTGGCAAATTTCAGTCTTGCGCTTAAAAGTATCGGCCTGACCTACTTCATCGAACGCCATCACCACGGATGCTGCGCCATAACGTCGAATTAGGTGCGCTTGTTTTCTAAAGGACTCCTCGCCCTCTTTGAGTGAAATTGAGTTAACAATCGGCTTACCTTGAATACATTTCAGACCCGCTTCGATAACACTCCACTTGGAAGAGTCAATCATGATCGGTACACGTGCAATATCTGGTTCTGAAGCAATCAAATTCAAGAAGCGCGTCATCGCTGCTTCAGAATCCAACATCGCTTCATCCATATTGATGTCAATGACTTGAGCACCATTCTCAACTTGCTGTCTTGCAACTACCAAGGCTTCATCAAATTGATTATTCAAAATCATTCGTGAAAATGCTTTAGAGCCTGTGACGTTAGTACGCTCACCGATGTTCACAAAGCCAACTTCAGGCGTGACATTGAAAGGCTCTAAACCCGAGAGCTTCATCGGCGGCATTACCTTTGCAGTCTTACTCATGCTGATGCCTCCACGCTCTCACGATAGAAGGCACGAGGCTTACGCTTAGCAACTGCATTCGCAATCGCACGAATATGGTCTGGCGTCGTTCCACAGCAACCGCCCACAAGATTCACCAAACCATCTTTTGCAAAGCCATCGACTAAGCTGGAAGTAATTTCTGGAGTTTCATCAAATCCAGTGTCACTCATTGGATTAGGCAAGCCTGCATTGGGATAGCAAGATACAGCGGCATCACAAATACGAGCAAGCTCAGCAATATACGGGCGCATTAGTGCAGCACCTAAGGCACAGTTCAAGCCAAAAGTTAATGGCTTAATGTGACGCAAGCTATTCCAAAATGCCTCAACTGTTTGTCCAGACAAAATACGACCAGAAGCATCAGTCACTGTACCTGAGATCATCACTGGTAAACGTTCACCAGTTTCTTCAAAGAATTCATCTAAAGCGAACAATGCAGCTTTTGCATTAAGTGTGTCAAAAATGGTTTCGACTAAAAATAAATCAACGCCACCTTCAAAGAGGCCTTCAATCTGTTCGCGATAGGAGGCACGCAATGCATCAAAAGTCACGTTACGGGCACCTGGATCATTTACATCTGGAGAAATGCTTGCTGTCTTTGGAGTAGGTCCGATTGCGCCCGCTGCAAAACGTGGCTTATCTGGCGTAGAGTATTTTTCGCAGGCAGCGCGCGCCAATTGAGCTGAGATGACATTCATCTCACGTGCCAAGCCTGCCATTTTGTAATCCTCTTGCGCAACCGAGGTAGCACCAAAAGTATTGGTTTCAATAATGTCTGCACCCGCATCTAAATACTGCTCATGAATCTTGCTAATGATTTGGGGCTGCGTTAAAACTAAAAGTTCGTTATTGCCCTTGATATCGCCCGGATGATTTTCAAAGCGAGTGCTCGCTGGTAATCCACGGTAATCCGCCTCATTCAGCTTGTATTGCTGAATCATGGTGCCCATAGCGCCATCCAAAATCAGAATGCGCTGCTTCAGTAGCTCGGGAAGTGCCTGGCCGCGGGTGTAAGGCTGGGATAAACCATTAGATTGCATTGCTTAACCGGGATTAATCTCTAGAATCTCTTATTGTATTGGCAATAAGCCACTTTTATCTGACCCGGAGCTCGCCCTATGTTTGGAACTATCCCTGAATTCAATCAAAGCCTTGAAATGATGAAAACCATGTGGGGCCAGGGGGCAGGCGGATCGACGCCAGGACAATTTCCCTTCACTACAGATGCCTCCAAGGCTGCTGGGGGGTTCGGCTCAGCATTTCCAGGGCTGGATACCGATGAGCTAGAAAAGCGCATCAAAGACCTCAAAAGCGTTGAAAACTGGCTTAACCTCAACCTCAATATCTTGAAGTCCACTATTCAGGGTCTTGAAGTACAACATGCCACCATGATGGCCCTCAAATCCTTTGGAGATGCGGTTTCAGCAACTGCTGCTGCCGGCGGATCTACTGAAGAGTCCGGAACTAAGGCCTCTAAACCACGCAAAACCGCAACACGCCGTCGTCGCAAAGCTGGCGACTCAACTTTCCTCGACGAAGTAGGTAATTCAGATGAGCAATAGCCTCACCCATAGCAAATGTCATTTGGTGAATATCTAATTCACGCTTAAATAAAACCGGCACTATCTCTCGAGCAGTTGCCGGTTTTTTACAGGCCCCAAGCGTTTCTGCCAAGCGCTCATCGTGGTGCAATTTCAACTGATCAATCCGCGACTTCATTCCTATAAATGGCTTACCATGAGATGGCAGTACTAAGGTGTTATCAGGCAAAGGTAGGTAGCGATCCAAAGAACTCAGATATAAACCGAGAGGATCTGCATCAGGATCCGCGTCATAGACACTGACATTGGTGGAGATGCGTGGCAACAACATGTCCCCAGAAATCAACACACCTAAATCTTTACAAAATAGTGAAGCATGCTCAGGCGCATGGCCAAACCCCATAATCACTTGCCACTCGTGTCCACCAATCAAAATCACTTCACCATCGATGATGCGACGATATTGTCGCGGTACACCTGGAACCATATTGCTGTAGTAATTCGAGCGTGCCCGGATTTTTTCTAAATCTTCTGGAGCACTTAATCCATGTCTCTGAAAGTGGTCCGCAGAACCACCGCCGCCAGCACGGGCACCAACAGTAGCACCACCTTCTTTATGGCTCAACCATTGCGCTGTTAAATAATCCGTCATGGAGATCCAGAGAGGTACATTCCATTTTTCGCAGAGCCATTGAGAGAGTCCCACGTGATCTGGATGCATATGGGTCACGATCACCCGCAATACCAGTAAGCCCTCTAGCTGTGTGGCAAAGATCTGCTCCCAAGCTGCTTTGGTCTCCTCATTGGCAATGCCGCAATCAACAATTGTCCAGCCTTGAATGCCTTCAAGCTCATCACGCAGCAGCCATAAATTAATGTGGTCCAGAGCAAAGGGTAAGCGCATACGCAACCAGCGCACGCCAGGCGAGACCTCCATTGAGTCACCCACTTCCGGCAAAGCATCGGCTAAGGGATAATGAATAGAACTAAGATCGCTGGATTGGTTTTTGGTATTCATCTATTTCTATTCTAGGTTTGCTTTGACAACAGTTCCATCGCCTTGCATCAACTGGTGCGACATCAACCCTGAAAATGGTTTTTGCCGTGGCTGCTATCGCACGCTCACTGAAATTGCAGGCTGGTCTGAACTTTCTAAGGCCGACAAGCTTGAGGTCTGGGAAAAACTAGAAACGCGCAAACCTCAAGTACCGCAGTAAGTATTGCCAATTACTAATTGCTTATTTATTGACATCAACAATCAAACGACCACGCACATTGCCTGCCATCAGTTCTGTTGCGTACTTTAAAGAATCTTCCAAGCTAATTTCATGAGAGATTTCTTCTAGAGTTTTGAGGTCAATCAGCTTACTCAATTGCTCATAGGCTGCAATACGTTTTGCTTTTGGCACTGTCACACTATTAATGCCGTACAAAGTTACACCACGCAAAATGAATGGAGCAACAGTCGATGGAAAATCCATTCCCTGAGCAAGACCACAAGCGGCAACCGCACCATCACTTTTGGTTTGTGCGCAGGCATTAGCCAAGGTATGACTACCAACGCTATCGACTACTGCCGCCCAGCGCTCTTTAGCTAAAGGCTTACCAGGGGCCGACAATGCGGTGCGATCAATTACTTCGCTTGCACCCAATTTCTTCAAATAATCAGCCTCAGACATACGTCCAGTGCTGGCAACTACGGTAAAGCCCAATTTACTTAATAGGGTGATAGCGAAGCTACCCACTCCACCAGCAGCCCCCGTCACCAATACTTCACCATCACTAGGTTTTAAGCCATGCTTTTGTAAAGCCATCACACATAGCATTGCCGTGTAACCTGCAGTACCAATAGCTAAGGCCTGCTTAGCAGTAAAACCCTTTGGCAGTGGAATGAGCCACTCTGACTTCACGCGTGCTTGTTGGGCTAACCCACCCCAATGACCTTCACCAACACCCCAACCATTCAGCAACACCATGTCGCCGGCCTTAAATTCTGGGCTAGCACTCTCCAATACCTCACCCGCAAAATCAATTCCAGGAACCATCGGAAAGCTGCGCACTACTGGCCCTTTGCCAGTAATGGCCAAGCCGTCTTTGTAGTTCAGCGTGGAATAGAGCACCTTCACTCTGACATCGCCCTCAGGCAAACTTGCCTCATTGACCTGAGCAAGCTCAGCTCGATAACCTTGATCATCTTTATTCACCAAAATCGCGTTAAACATGTCTCTTCCTTTTAAAAGCGCTGCATTCTCCACAGCAAATACGTAATAGGTTTATCCTAACGAGCATTGCTGATTATGGAGGTTTCCATGAAAAAAATTCTACTATTAACTGCGGCCTCTGGTCTAACACTAGTTGGATGCTCCTCAAGCCAAATTAATATGTCTATGGGTAATATGCGCTTAATTAGCTCCAGCGCAGCACCACAAGATGTCATGGATTTCGCCAACACAACTTGTAAGAATGATTTCTACCAAGGAGCAAGCTTCCTCTCTAAGGCAGGCAAGGAATATCGCTTTAAATGCGTAAAAGCTGAAGAAAATGAAATCCTCACCCCGATTCCTGGCACAGCAATGTCCTCTGATGCACCCACTACAGCTGTAGCAAAGTAAGTAAATCACTAAATAGATATAGCAAGATGACCCCATTTACCTCCCAAGAGCTACGCAAAGGCTTTTCCTCTTTTGCGACAGGGGTCACTGTGATTACTTGCCTGGATCCCGACCAGCAGGCGCACGGCATCACCATCAGCTCATTTAATACTGTTTCATTAGAGCCACCACTCATTTTGTGGAGCCTCAAAAAGCATTCACGTTTAATGCCCCACTTTGAGGTCGGTCAGAAACAGCTTATTCATGTCTTGGAGCGTTCGCAGGAAGCCATGGCAATGCACTTTGCCACCGTTAAAGAAAATCAGTTCGTTAACATTCCCCATCAAATTGCAGCTAGCGGCCTTACTCAAATTGATGGATGCTGCGCTTACTTTGAATGCGAAACTGTATCAGTGCACACCGGGGGCGACCACAACATTATTGTTGCCAAAGTTCTCAACTTAAAGCACGCAGCACAAAGTCACCCCCTCATCTTTGCGCATAGCAAATTTATGGGACTGGACTCACCCCTTTAAATACAGGCCAATAGGAGCTCTCATGATGCGTTTGTGGGGAAGAAAAACTTCAATCAATGTCCAAAAGGTGTTGTGGTGCCTGGCAGAGTTAGGGTTAGAAGAAGGCAAGGATTTTGAGCGCATTGATGCGGGCCTTCATTTTGGCAAGAGTCGCACTCCCGAATTCTTAGCCCTTAATCCAAACGGCTTAGTACCAACGCTTGAAGATGGAAATCTTGTGCTTTGGGAATCTAACACTATCTTGCGCTATCTAAACAACCAGTACGATCAAGGGAAACGCTTTCCTGCAGACATAAAAAGTCAGTTCCAATCTGAAAAATGGATGGATTGGCAACTGGGAACCATGTGGCCACCTTTAAGGGTGGCAGTGCTTGGACTCACTCGCGTCCCTGAAGCAGACCGTAACTATGAGCTAATTAAAAAGTCTTATCAAGAGGCAGACTCATGGCTCGCCTTGCTTGATCAGTATTTAGAGAATAACTCCTACTGCTCTGGTGAACAATTCACTATTGGAGACATTCCATTGGCTTTGTGCGTAAGTCGATGGCTCCTACTAGAGCAAACCTTCCCAGAAAAAACTGGACCACGCTCGCAATTAAGCAATATTGATGAGTGGATGAAGCGCATATCTAGGGAAACCAAATACAGCGTAGTAGAAGAAAAAGCACTCAACATTGTGAAGTAATATAAGTGCTCAATTAGAAAAGGGTGAACCAAGTTCACCCTTTTTCTTTACTTACTTGAGGAATATATTACTGCTGCTTGAATTTCTTTTGGTGGTGATCAGCGCCAATAAATAAATACATAGCGGGCACTACAAAGAGCGTGAACAGAGTGCCAATCGATAGGCCAGTAAAAATCACGATGCCCATAGATTGACGACCAGCCGCACCTGCACCAGAGGCAATCACCAGAGGTACTACACCCAACACCATTGCAGCAGTAGTCATCAATATCGGACGCAGACGCACGCTACTTGCCTCTACGATGGCATCCAACTTACTACGACCAGCTTCCTGCAATTCATTTGCAAACTCCACAATCAAAATACCGTGCTTACTAATCAATCCCATCAGCGTGACCAGTCCAACCTGGGTATACACATTCAAGGTGGTGAATCCTAAATTAATAAAAATCAATGCCCCAAACAAGGCGAGCGGTACTGAAACCAAAATCACGATCGGATCGCGGAAGCTTTCAAACTGTGCAGCTAAGACTAAGAACACGATCAAGATCGCAAAGAACATCGTCACCAAGAAGCCGCCGGACTCTGCCATGAACTGACGTGATGGGCCAGCGTAATCCATGGTGTAACCGTTCGGCGCTACTTCTTTTAAAGTTTGGCGCATGAACTCCAGCAGGTCCGCTTGAGAAATAAATGGCGTACTTACACCAGAGATTGTTGCGGAGTTGAGTTGCTGAAAGTGATTAATCGACTGCGGTACCACTCTTTGCTTAATCGTTGCGATGGTGCGCGCCTGAATCATCTGACCACTTGGCGTGCGTATGTAGTAATCCAAGATCTGGTCTGGATTTAAGCGATCTACTTGCTTAACTTGCGGAATGACACGATATGAACGGCCAGCGACAGAGAAGTAGTTAACATAACCGCCGCCCAAAGCAGCTGATAGCGCATTACCCACTTGCTGCTGCGTCATGCCCAGTGCAGCGACTTTTTCACGATCGATTTCTAAAACGTCTTGTGGCTTATCAATCTTCAAATCCGAGTCTACGAAGAAAAAGTTGCCGCTACGACGCGCTTTATCTAAAACTGCTTGCGAGACTTCATTCAGCGATTCATAAGACTCAGTGGTATTAATAACCACCTGAACAGGTAAGCCCTGCGCACCTGGCAACGCTGGGAACTGGAAAGCTGCTACACGAGCGCCAGCGATCGTATTCCACTTGCCCTGCATATCCTCTTGGAACTTTGTAGCATTGCGACTTCGCTGATCCCAATCCTTGAGCAACACACCACCAAAACTACTGGTGGGGCTGGTGATCTGGAACATCTGCTCATACTCAGGCTCTGCTGCTGATATTTGATAAATCTGATCGGCATAGGTCTGCATCTGATTGACCGTGCTGTTGGGTGGGCCTGAAGCCTGCATCAACACGATACCTTGATCCTCTGTTGGCGCTAATTCAGCGCGGGCAGTAGCGTAGAGGTAGGCAACTCCACCTAGCAAAATTACACCCATCACAATGATGACTTGCCAGGTACTCAAGAGCTCACGCAAAGTGGTTTGATAGCTGTGGTGGACCTTTTCAAATATGCGGTCAATCTTTTGCACAAAAGAAGAGGCCTCTTGCTCCTCAGTAAAGATGCGGGAACACATCATTGGAGAAAGCGTCAATGCAATTAATCCTGATACCGCGACTGCACTGGCTAGGGTAAAGGCGAATTCCGTAAAGAGCGCACCGGTTAATCCACCCTGAAAACCAATAGGGATATATACCGCGATCAATACAATGGTCATCGCCAAAATCGGGCCGCCTAACTCACGAGCAGCAATCAAAGAAGCCTCTAGCGGAGACTTTCCTTCCTTCATATGACGGTCAACGTTCTCAACCACAATAATGGCATCATCGACGACCAAGCCAATCGCCAGAACGAGGGCAAGAAGTGTCAGCAAATTAATGGAGTAGCCCAAGACCTGCATCAAAAAGAATGTGCCAATCAAAGAAAGTGGCATCGCAATCACAGGCACAGCAACAGCACGTGCGCTTCCTAAGAAGAGATAGATCACCACCGTCACAATCAACAGCGCCTCTAGAAGCGTTGCCACCACCTCATCAATCGACGTGGTAATGAACTTAGTAGAGTCGTAAACTACCTTGCCTGACATGCCAGTGGGTAACTGCTTCTGAATATCGGGCACCGCTGCACGCACACGCTCAGCAACATCAAGCAAATTCGCTTGGGGTGCTACCTTGATAGCAATAAACACCGATTTCTTACCGCTAAAGGCGACGTTGGTGTTGTAGTCCTCCGAGCCCATGCTTACAGTAGCCACTTGATCAAGGTACACAATATTGATGCCATCTTTCTTGACAACCAATTTACGGAACTCATCAAGCGTATGGAGATCGGTACCTGCCACCAAGTCAACAGCAACCATATCCCCTTTAGTGCTACCTACTGCGGATAAGTAGTTATTGGCTGCCATGGCACTATAAACATCATCTGCACCCACACCAAGCCCTGCCATCTTCTCGCGATCAAGCCAAGCGCGCAGAGCAAACTTTCTGCCACCAGTAATTTCAGCATTCTGTACACCGTCTACAGAATCCAGCTTTGGCTTCACTACCCGCAATAAGTAATCAGTAATCGCATTGTTTGGAATGTCATCGCTATAAAAACCCATATACATCGCTGCAGTGGACTGACCAATCTGTACAGTCAACACAGGTTGCTGGGCTTGCGGTGGTAACTGATTCTTAACCGAACTAATCTGAGTTTGGATCTGCGTTAACGCAGCATTGGAGTCGTAATTGAGCTTCAGAGTTGCGGTAATTGTCGATAGGCCGCTCACACTCATCGAGGACAAATAGTCGATACCTTGAGACTGAGCAATCGCCGTCTCTAGTGGCTGCGTAATAAATCCTGCAATCGTCTCTGGATCAGCGCCATAGTAAGCCGTTGTAATCGTAACGATCGCATTTTGCGTTTGCGGATATTGATTGACAGGCAAAGATCCAACCGCCTTTAAACCAAATACCAAGACGAGCGCACTCACTACCAGTGAGAGCACCGGCCTACGAATGAATATGTCAGTCCAATTCATCTAGGACTTATTCCTGTGGCTGTGGGTTTGGTGAATTCGCTGGCAACACCTTGTTATTCACAATCAGCGGAGTACCGTTCTTCAGCTTAAGTTGGCCACTAGTCACAACCGTGGCCCCCTCTTCAACCCCTTTGAGAATCGCCACTTGATCTCCACGGGTTAGTCCAGTAGTCACAAAAACTTGTTGAGCCTCAAGCGCAGGTTTGCCCTGCTTATCCTTTTTACCAGTTGGCTTAGCAATAAAGACTGTAGAGCCATATGGGTTATAAGTCACAGCAGTTTGAGGCAAGGTCAGCAACTTCACTTCATCACCCAACTTAATATTCACGTTAGCAAACATGCCCGGCAAAATCTTTTTATCCGGATTAGCCAGCTGGGCTTCAATCTGAATATTGCGCGTGTTGGTATCTACTTTAGGACTCACAGCAGTAACTTTGCCAGTAAAGCTTGAACCCTTAAAGGCATCGGTCGTCACTACAATTTCTTGGCCAACCTGAATCTGCTCAGCATTACCTTGTGGGAGATTAAAGTCCACAAAAATAGGATCTAAGGTTTGGAGGGTAAGCAACTTATCGCCCGGGTTAACGAACTGCCCAGGGTTGATCATCACAATACCGACGCGACCACTGAAGGGAGCTTTTAGATTCTTCTTAGCCACTAAAGCAGTTTGCTGCTCTACCTGAGCCTGCTTTGACTTGGCATCTGCTTTACTGGTATCGAATACATTCTTACTAATCGCCTGAATCTCTAACTGCTGTCTATCACGCTCATTAATTACCTTAGCCAAATCTGCCAATGCTTTTAAGGAGTTGAGCTGTGCAACATCAGAGGCATCATTCAATTTAATGAGCAACTCGCCCTCTTTAACATCCATGCCAGATTTAATGGGTACGTTTTGCACTAAGCCACCAATTTCAGTGCTGAGCTCTACACCTCTATATGCACGCACATTTCCAACGCTAGACAACTTGGGTTGCCATGCCGTTGTCTCCACCACCATCGTCGAAACTGTTGCTGGTGGTAAGCCCATGCCCGCAATGAAATGCTTAATCATGAAAGTCTTGAGTTGATTAAATCCAAATATCAAGCCCAATAACAAAAATACGCCGCACAACATAATCGTCATGCGACGACCTAAAGGCGTCATTGATTGCAGTTTGGCATTAGCCTTGCTCCGCAGAAAGCGTTCACGCAAGCGTACCCATACACCTTTTGCCTTTTCCCAAAGTGCAATGATCTTCTCGCGAAGTTTCCACTCGATCGCCTTAGCACATACCCAAGCCCACAAGGCAAGCACTGCTGCAGTTACTTTGGTTTTAATTGTTTCCAGAAGTTTCATTTTGATCTTTGTTCGCTATGGCTTTTGGTTGAAAGGCTGGGCCGGTACGATTCCACCAGCCACCGCCTAGTGCTGCAAATAATGCCGCTGTATCAGAGAACCGGGTTGCTTGCGCAGAAACCGATTTGACTTTAGCAATTTGGTATTGATTTTGATAATAGAGAACAGCCAAATAACTTGCAGTCCCTAGCTTGTATTGCTGCTGTACCAACTCTAAAGTTTCATAAGCGTAGCGCTCTGCATCTGATGCAGACTTCAATGCTTGGGCACCAGTCTCTAAAGCACGCAATGCATCAGCTACCTCTTGAAATGCCTTGAGTACAGTTGCTTGGTATTGATATACAGCTTGTTCGTAATTAGCCATGGCGCCACGGCGTTGCGCTAATAGTTGCCCGCCCTGAAAGAGTGGCTGAAAGATACCGCCAGCAATCGACCATAGCGTCGCGTTCGGCCCAAACAGAGCTGCACTAGTTAATGCTGCCGATCCAATTGCGCCAGTGATATTAAATTGTGGCAATAAATTTGCAGTGGCTACACCCACCAAAGCATTGGTAGCCTTGAGTTGTGCCTCTGCTGCACGGACATCTGGGCGCTGGCGCACTAAGCTTGATGGCACGGAGAGCGGCAGCTTCTCTGGTAAATGCAAAGACTTCAAATCAAATTTAGTGATGTTGGCATTACTGGGTAACTCACCAACCAACACTGCCAACTGATTGCGTGCAAAAGATAGATTGCGTTCGTAGGTAAATAAATCTACTTGCGAGTTAGAAACCAAAGTTCTTTGCGATGTCACATCCACTCGAGAAACTGTACCAATCACTAATTGCTTCTCTGTTACTTCAGCTAAATTCGTTTGCGCTTTCAGAATTTCTTCTGTGGCTTGCATTTGCGCACGCAGAGCAGCTTCACGCACAGCGCTAGTCACAATATTGGCAGTCAAGGAAAGGTATGCGCCTTCTAGCTGAAACTGTGCAATCTCCGCTTGCGCTCTCGCACCCTCAACAGCGCGGCGCGCACCACCAAAAACATCGAGCTTATAAGTGACATTTACAGAAGCGTTATAGAGGTTGTAGGTATCGGAGCCATAAGGCAGGCCATAAATAGCAGAAGGCTGCAACTGCCGAGCAACGCCGCCATTTAAACCTATCGCCGGGAAGTACTGTCCACCAATTTGCGCACTGACATTTTCCTGACTAGCGCGTAGTGCAGCATCTGCTGCACCTAAATTCGGATTTTGCTGCAAAGCTTTTTTAATCAATACATCAAGCTCTGGCGATTTGAATAACTCCCACCACTGAGCCTCAATATCAGCGCCTTCAATAAACTCTTGATCAGTTCCACCTGGTACCCCAGGTGCGGTAGCTAACTTCTTTGAAAGGGTGTTTTCTGTATATCTAGATGTATTTGGAGCATCAGGCTGCTTGAAGTCTGGGCCCACCGCGCATGCAGAAAGAAATCCCGCAAAAATAAGCGGAACCAATCGCAAACCAGAGAAATCTTTGAAGCCGTGCATGAACTGTGACAAATATCCTTTTCTTCACCAGCTATTAGAACACACTTTTACCAGTTATTTTTTGTAACATATTGATATAATTGGTTATTTTCTTATACACAGCCAAACAAAGAAGTCAAATGGAATTTTGGTACTTTTGATTTTTAATGGGTAATTCTGCCAAAGCTTCCGCTATTGAAATCCTGCATTGCCTGAGCAATCTCTTCCTTGCTGTTCATAACAAATGGACCGTATCCAACGATAGGCTCATTAATAGGTTCGCCACTCAGCAGCAAGGCAATAGAGTCTTCCAGCACATTGACTTGAATATCTTGGCCCTGATTACTAAACATCAACATCAGAGCATCTTTAGCCACCACACCATCACCAGCCTCAATGGCACCCTTGAGCACAACCAGTGAAGTATTCCAGCCCTCAGGTACAGGAATACTTGTCGAATCCTTCTTCAACTTCAGGTCAATCACATTGAGAGGGGTAAAGGTATTGGCTGGCCCTATATGGCCATCAAACTCTCCAGCAATGATGCGTGCTTGTCCTGCCCCCTTCCTCAAAGCAATCGCAGGAATCTGTTTATCCAAAATTGCCTGATAGCCTGGCTCAGTCATTTTGAGTTTTGCGGGCAGATTTACCCACAACTGCACCATCTCCAAAGTTCCGCCATTTTTGGCAAAGTCTTCAGAATGAAACTCTTCATGCAAGATGCCAGAGCCAGCAGTCATCCACTGCACATCACCGGGACCAATCACGCCACCCTGACCGGTGGAATCCTTGTGTGCAACTTCACCTTCATACACGATCGTGACCGTTTCAAAACCGCGATGAGGATGTGAGCCCACGCCTTTACGCTCAGTTGTTTGGGGGAACTCTGCTGGACCTGCGTAGTCCAATATCAAGAATGGACTCATTTGCTTGCCCAGATCTTGATAGAAGAACAGGGTGCGCACCGGGAAGCCATCACCTACCCAGTGACCTCGATCATTGCCTTGTATCCCAATGAGTTTTTTCATCATCCCCCCAATCGTCTCTATTGCCGATTCTTACTTCGTTTTTAGTATGCCAGCTATCTTCGCAATACGCTCACCATAGAGACGTGCGGTTTCTAGGTCGCCCGCATTCACTTCATCAGCACTTGCATCTGAAGGTGTCTGCATCATTGCGCCAGCAGATGAGCCTACATAATTCACATCATCACGCTTAGCTGCCTTGGAATTTGAAGGCATCAAACCAGTACCAACCCAGATGCCTGAATGCTGCATTGCTAGAGTGAAGAAGTAATGGAGGGTGGAATGCTTATCACCGTTCATGGTGGCAGAATTTGTGAAGCCACCAAATACTTTATCTTTCCACTGCTGTGAAAACCATTGCTTAGAACTGGCATCAGCAAATTTCTTGAACTGCCAGCTCACTGTACCCATATAGGTTGGCGAACCGAATACGATGGCATCAGCAGTGTTTAAGGTTTCCCACTGCGCATCAGTGATATTGCCTTCGGCATCAATTGCTACTAAGGTGCCATTAGCACCTTTAGCGAGCGCTTCAGCTTGTTTAACTGTGTGGCCATAACCACTGTGAAATACAACAGCTACTTTAGTCATGATCTTTCCTTTGAAAAATTGTTTTAACTTCTTTTAAAACCATTACCGCTTGTTCTAACTCTTTCTTGCTGAGCTTTCCGAAGGCTTTACTGAGATACTCAACATGCTCTGGAAATACTTTCTTAAATAACTTGTCGCCCGATTTTGAGAGGCCGATCTTGTAACTTCGACCATCCTCAATATTCATAAACTTTTCTATGAACCCTTTAGCTTCTAGGCGCTCAAGAACGCCTGTCATCGTGCCTTTGGAGACTAGCGTCTTCTCACCCAACTCCTTACAAGTCATCGGCGGCTGGTTACCCAAGGTCGCAACGATATCGAACTGAGTGGTGGTTAAACCCATCTCTTTGATATGCGCCGCAGAATGCACTTCAAATGCCTGATATGCCTGAACCAATTCCTTAACGAGCGATAGGTGATTCATTTAAAAACCTTAATTTAGTCTGTATACGTACTATTTTAGTACTAGTTAGTACTAATTGCAAGGCCTTACAAAATTAAAGGACATAAACCCTGCGGATTGGCTTCCGCCAGGTTTAAAAATCCCACTAAGAGTTTTGGGTTAAATCCACCCCAAGAGGAATTACTCGACCGTAACGCTCTTTGCGAGGTTGCGTGGCTTATCAACATCAGTACCCAGGGCACAGGCTGTGTGATAAGCCAAGAGTTGAAGCGGAACTACATGCAGAATTGGAGATAGATTACCGTAGTGCTCAGGCAAACGAATCACGTTAATACCCTCGCTACTAGTGATCTCGGTATCCAGGTCCGCAAAAACATAAAGCTTTCCACCGCGGGCTTTTACTTCCTGCATATTGGATTTGAGCTTTTCCAGCAAGTCATCTTTAGGGGCTACTGTAACCACTGGCATCTTTTCAGTAACCAAGGCGAGCGGTCCATGTTTTAACTCACCCGCTGGGTAGGCTTCAGCATGAATATATGAAATCTCTTTTAACTTAAGTGCGCCTTCAAGAGCAATCGGGTAGTGCATACCGCGCCCTAAGAATAAAGCGTTTTCACATTTAGCAAATGCAGTGCTCCAAGCCATAATCTGCGGCTCAAGCGCTAACACTGCATGCAAAGCTTTTGGCAAATGGCGCAAATCACGCAAGAGCTCTTTTTCTTGTTCAGGGCTCACCTTGCCCGCGCGCTTGGCCAATGAAACAGCCAACAGATAGAGCGCAACTAATTGAGTAGTGAAGGCTTTGGTAGAAGCCACGCCAATCTCGGTACCAGCCTTAGTTAAGAAATTCCAATTAGTTTCACGAACCATGGCACTAGACGCCACGTTACAAATCGCAAGAGTGTATTGATGCCCTAACGCTTGCGCATGACGTAATGCCGCTAAAGTATCGGCAGTCTCACCAGACTGAGAGACCACCACAATTAGTGTATTCGGATTAGGAACGGTTGTGCGATAGCGATATTCACTAGCAATCTCAACCTGGGTCGGGATGCCTGCTAAGTCCTCTAGCCAATATTTTGCTACACAGGCAGAGTAGTAGCTGGTGCCGCAAGCCAGGATCAAAATTTGATCAAACTTTTTCCACTGTTCAGGGTCAGCATTAAAGAGTTCTGGCCCAAAGCTAGCAATGTTGGCAAGCGTGTCACCAATTGCTCTGGGCTGCTCAAAAATCTCTTTTTGCATGTAATGCTGATAAGGCCCTAGATCAACTGAGTCAGCCTGAGCAGGCATGGGCTTTTGCTCTCGCTGCGTTGTCTTTCCCGCATGATCAATGATCTCAACTCCATCAGCCTTCAAAATGGCAACATCACCCTCTTCCAAATACATCATGGAGTGCGCTCGACCAGCAAGCGCTAACGCATCCGATGCGAGAAAGTTTTCATTTTTACCAAGAGCAACAACCAATGGGGAACCAGCACGCGCCCCAACCAAAACATCTGGACGATCTTGTGCAATCACGCCAATCGCATAAGCACCGTGAAGGCGCGGCAAAACCGAACGGACTGACGCAACCAAATCTGCTTGATTGCTAGCTACGTAAGCTTGATGAATCAAATGCGCAATGACTTCGGTATCAGTTTCTGAAGCAAATACATAACCCACAGACTTCAGCTCAGTGCGAAGTGATTCATAGTTTTCAATAATGCCGTTGTGAACAACCGCAATTAATCCACCAGAAATATGCGGATGTGCATTTTGCGTATCTGGCTTACCGTGAGTTGCCCAGCGAGTATGCGCAATTCCTAGTGTGCCATGAAAATCTTTACCCTGCTCCGCCAACTCAGAAACACGAGCAGTAGTGCGAGCACGTTCAATCAGATGCTTGGCATCATCACCATTGATTACCGCAAAGCCACAAGAATCATAGCCACGGTACTCAAGACGGCGCAAACCTTCAATCAACACTTCAACAATATTCTTACGCGAAGCTGCGCCAACGATTCCACACATTATTTTTTAGCCTTAGCGGGTTTTTTACTGGCTACTTTTCTTTCAACGACTTTCTTAGCTGCTGTTTTTTTTGCTTGCTTTACTGGGCGCTGCCACTGTAAAGAGATTTGCTTGGCCCTAGAGACAGTTAGCTGATTTGGGGGCGCATCTTTAGTCAGGGTGGTTCCCGCGCCTAAAGTCGCACCACGGCCAACGCGCACTGGGGCAACCAACTGAGTATCCGAACCAATAAAGACATCGTCCTCAATGATGGTTTGGTGCTTATTCACACCATCGTAGTTACAAGTAATCGTGCCTGCACCGATATTGACTCTAGAGCCCACAATGGAATCACCAACATAGGCCAGGTGATTGGCTTTGCTATTGGCGGCAATCTTGCTGTTCTTCACTTCGACAAAGTTGCCAATATGTACATCATTAGATAATTCTGCGCCAGGTCGTAAACGTGCGTATGGCCCAATTAGTGAATTTGCCCCAACCTGAGCTCCGTCGATATGGCTGTATGGGTGAATGGTGACATTCTTAGCAATCACGCTATTGCGAATAATGCAGTACGGACCCACTTTTGTGCCTGCAGCTAAAGTAACGCAACCTTCAAATACACAACCCACATCAATAAAGACATCAGTACCGCACTCCAGAGTTCCGCGGATATCGATGCGCGCTGGATCAGCCAAAGAAACGCCGGCATCCATTAAGGCATTCGCTTGATTAAGTTGATGCACTCGCTCCAACGAAGCCAACTGATCGCGACTATTAACACCAACGGTCTCATATTCGGCATCTGCTTGTGCAGTGCGAATAGGTACGCCATCTTTCACTGCCATTGCAATCACATCAGTTAAATAATATTCACCCTGGGCATTGCTGGCACGCAAAGACTTCAACCACTTCTTAAGTGAGTTAGTTGGCAGCACCATGATGCCGGTATTGATTTCTTGAATACGCTTTTGCTCAGGCGAAGCATCTTTTTCTTCAACAATCTCTTTTACCGACCCATCAATGTCGCGCACGATACGACCATAGCCTTTTGGATTGTTGAGGTTTTGAGTTAGAAGCGCTAACGCAGAATCTTTACCACGCACACCATCAGCCAATTTAGCCAATTTAGAGAGCGTTTTCTTACTTGTCAGGGGCACATCACCATAGAGAACCAAAGTAGGTTCATTCACATCTAGCTTAGGCAAGGCTTGCAATAAAGCGTGGCCCGTTCCTTTTTGCTCGGCCTGCAATGCGGTGCCCACTTTGCCAAATCGAGAATCTTGTTCGCTGGCAACCTGAAGAAATTGCTTTACATCAGCCGCGCCATGCCCAACTACGACTATAGGTCCAGTTTTAGCACCCTTACCTTGTAGCTCTAGGGCTGTATTGAGAACGTGCTGGAGCAGTGGCTTCCCGGCCAAGGTTTGAAGAACCTTGGGTAAGGCGGACTTCATCCGCTTTCCCTGCCCAGCAGCCAAAATAACGATGTTCATAAGGAGGGATTATAAGACCCCTGAATAAGCGTTCCACAGGCAATTTCATCAATTTCTGTCTCATCAATTGCCTTATCGCCAGCAGATCTTGCGGCAATACCTGACAGTTCTGTAGAAATCTCAAGATTCTTAAAATCAAAGGCCTCACTATCCATTAAATGGGACGGCACGATGTGGTGCATTGAGCGAAAGAGATTCTCAACGCGCCCTGGGTGCTTTTTCTCCCACTCACGCAACATCTCTTTCATAGCGCCACGCTGCAAATTTGGCTGACTACCGCACAGATTGCACGGAATAATCGGGAAGTTCATATCCACCGCATATCGTTCAAGCAACTTTTCAGGAACGTATGCGAGAGGACGAATCACAATATGCTTACCGTCATCAGATCGCAACTTTGGTGGCATGCCTTTGAGCTTGCCGGCAAAGAACATATTTAGCATCAGCGTTTCTAAGATGTCATCACGGTGGTGGCCCAAGGCAATCTTGGTTGCACCCAGCTCGTCTGCCACGCGATATAAAATTCCACGACGTAATCGAGAGCAAAGGCCACAGGTAGTTTTACCTTCTGGAATTACACGCTTAACAATGCTATAGGTATCTTGGTTTTCAATGTGGTACTGAACACCTAAAGCCTTTAAATAGTTCGGCAAAATTTCTGCCGGAAATCCTGGTTGCTTCTGATCTAAATTAACCGCAACGATTTCAAAATCAATCGGGGCGCGCTCGCGTAACTTCAAAAGAATATCAAGCATGGCGTAACTATCTTTACCGCCTGACAAGCAAACCATCACCTTGTCACCATCTTCGATCATGCCAAAGTCACCAATCGCTTGACCCACTAAACGACATAGCTTTTTCTCTAGCTTATTTTCTTCGAAAACGACTTTGCGGACATCACTCATGGCAACTGAATTCTTTTCTGAATTTTCTTTAAGCCTGCTTCATCCGAAATACCTCAACACCAACGGAGTGACAATCTGGATAAACATCTGGCTTTGCCGTACTAACACGAGCAGCAATGACCTTGGGATGCAAGAGCATCGCGGCAACGATGTCATCGCAGAAGGTTTCTTGTAAATGAATATGACCCTGGGAAGACCGCGCCTTAATGGTCTCACGCATAAAGTCATAATCAACCACTTCTTCCAATAAATCCTGAGAAGGGGTGTTCATATTCAGTGGAATATAGAGATCTACATTGAGAATAACGCGCTGCTCAGCCTTTTTCTCAAAATCATGAACGCCAATATTGATATAGATTTCATAGTCACGCAGAAATAAGCGGCGGCAATCAGCAAGTGCTGGATGAGAAAGAATGGCATGCATAAATTTGTATTAGCTCTTTTTAACTTTTGATTCTGTATTAAATTCTTAACTTGTCTTAAACATCACATCGCGTGATGATGGTAAAAGATGCTGTCCGCCATCTACATATAAGGTGGTGCCTGTAATTGCATTCGAGCTTGCCAAAAATACTGCTGCTTTTGCAATATCGCTTGGTGTTGATGACTTACCCAAGGGCGTCATTTGATGCGCCTTGGTAAAACCGGATTCAGTTTGATCGCCCGAAGTCAGCGTAATGCCAGGAGCCAAACCAATCACTCTCAAGTGCGGAGCAAAATCCACAGCAAGTACGTCAATCGAAGTGAGCAGTGCAGCCTTAGATAATGTGTAAGACAAATAATCTGGATTGAGATTAATTAATTTTTGATCGAGCAGCTGGATCACCGAAGGGATAGATAAATCACTCTCGTCTGCTTTCTTTGTCTGACTCTTTTGATACTCAAACATCAACTGAGAAAGTAATATGGGTGCGGCTAAATTCACCTGCATATGGTCTCGCAAACTTTTACCACTCAAGGGCGCCCCAGAATTAGCGCGATCGTATTCAAAGATCGAAGCGCTATTAACTAGACATTGCAAATTACTGAACTCAGCTACAACTGCGGTAAACAGAGAAGTAATTTCTAGTTCGCTAGCGAGGTCAGCCTTAAATGCCACGGCCTTACGCCCCAGCTTCTGAATCTCAGCTACAGTGACTTGAGCATCGGATTCAGAGCGGCCATAGTGAACTGCCACATCCCAGCCCTGACGAGCAAATTCCAAGGCAATTTCACGACCAAGGCGCTTGGCAGCGCCGGTCACTAAAACCGCTTTATTTTGCTGAGGTGATGGGTTTGAACTCAAGTTCACTTAAATTCTCTTAGACTAGCGAGCTATGGATATTACCTTGACCAGCCTTGAAAAGGCTCATACCGAGCTTCTTAGCCAAAAAATAATGGCTGAAATCGCCTCCAAAGGCGGCTGGATACCCTTTTCAAGGTATATGGAAATGGCCCTCTATGAACCTGGAATGGGCTATTACAGTGCTGGAGCTCATAAATTAGGTGCTGGCGGTGATTTCACGACCGCACCTGAGCTCTCCTCCTTATTTGGTGCAGCTATTGTGGAAACGCTTCTACCCATTCTTGAGGGACTTCAGGCTCAAGGGCTCCCCACCCAGATTCTGGAGTTTGGTGCCGGCACCGGCAAGTTAGCCGAATCCATTCTCACCCGACTGCACGATCTGGGATTTTCCTTAGATCGCTACGACATTATCGAGATCTCGCCAGACCTAGCTCAAAGACAAGAAGATCGCCTCCAGCAACTTACGGGGAAGCTAGCCTTACCTACTCAATGCAATTGGTTAAGTTCTTTACCCAGCAAGTTCAAAGGTGTTGTCCTGGCCAATGAGGTAATTGATGCGATTCCTTGTGACGCCATCATTTCTCAAAATGGCTTTTGGTATCAACAAGGGGTCGCTGTAATTGACGGTAAGCTTGCTTGGTCGACAGGAAAGCCCGTTGAGCAGTCTCTACTTCCAGAGGCCCTGCTAACTGGAAACTTTTCTGAAGGCTACGTTACAGAATTACATGTGCCTGCAAATGCCTGGATGCACCATGTAGCCAAGCATCTCGATACCGGACTCTTCCTCACATTTGATTATGGATTTCCGGAGAGCGAGTACTACCACGCGCAACGCCTTGAAGGTACACTCATGGCGCATCATCGCCATCATGCCATTCAAGATCCATTTCATCTCCCGGGGCTTTGTGATTTAACAACCCATGTGGAATGGTCACAGATTGCACGCAGTGCACTCGAAGAAGGGGTGGATGATGTCTATCTCAGCAATCAAGCAAGCTACTTACTTGATGCGGGTATTGGAGATATTGCATTAGAGATTGGCAACCCCAGCAACCCGGAAACTTTCTTACCCATTTCGAACTCACTGCAAAAAATATTGTCCGAAGCGGAGATGGGCGAGCTCTTTAAGGTCTTTGCATTCTCAAAGAAACTATCTGACGTATTGCCAAACCACGTCTTAGAAGACTTACCAGGCTTTCGAGGCAGAAATCGACTGTAAGCTTTTAGATGGCTACGGCCATAGTAATAGCTACGAGTCTAGCAGCATCTACTGCACTACGAATTCTTTCACCGTTAGATCGCTCCTCTGCCGGAACACCTTCGATAATTTCGGCCGTGTTGAGCGATTGAGAATTTTGCATTGCCGAAATTAAAGCGCTGACATTCAAGCCAATATGATTTGCCAAACCTAACAAAGCATTTCCACGGTCAGGCTTACGCCAAACGTCTGCACGATTAAACCAAGCCAATATATCTGCAGGCTGATAGTTAGCGCCTACATCGTTAACCGATTTCTCGATGAGTGCATTGAGCTCACTAAATAATTCACTGAAATCACGGACTTCATTTGGCATCTTGACGCACTCTGCCCATGAACGAATTTCTCTAGCAGGCAAATGCATGAGTGTCACAGCGCAGCGATCTTCTAGGCGATTATCTGCTGCATGCAAATGTGCAATGAGCTGATCGCGGAATTCTTCTTGAGCCAAAGAAGATGTCAATGATGCCGGCAGTAATACCTTAGCTGCATCAGAATCGAGCAAGACCTGAAACATTCGCATGGGCTTGCTGGCAGTAAAACCTCTAGCCAACTCTTGCCAAATTCTCTCAGCTGAGAGCGCTGATAATTCATTCGATTGAACAATGGCCTGCAAAGCAGCCATGCTTTCTGGCGCTACCGCGAACTCCGGGAAGCGTGCTGCAAAACGGGCAATGCGCAATAAGCGTAAAGGATCCTCTGCAAACGCATCGGACACGTGTCGAAATATCCTGGCTGCTAAATCTTGCTGACCGTTATAGGGATCCAAAATAGGCCCCACCCATTCTCCATCAGCGCTCACCTCTTGGGCCATTGCATTGATGGTCAAATCGCGACGCTCTAAGTCCTGCTCTAGCGTGACAGTCGGGTCAGCGTAAAACATAAAGCCTTTATATCCCTTGCCGGTTTTACGCTCAGTTCGAGCTAAGGCATATTCAGCTTGAGTCTCTGGATGCAAGAACACTGGAAAATCTTTACCCACTGGACGATATCCCTGGGCAATCATCTCTTCTACACTTGAACCAACCACTACATAATCAATGTCGTGCACTGGCAAACCCATCAGGGTGTCCCGAATGGCGCCACCAACAGCGTAGATCTTCATGGGCTTATTTCATGCCTTCTAGGGTGCGACGACTAATACCAAATACTTTAGTCAGGGCATCTTCGCCATTCAGCGGCAAGATGTTTGGCACCTGCATTGAAGCAATATTGTCCCGCGACATTAAAGTCGGAACTGGCAGGTACTCAAAAGCCAAGGCCTGAAGGTAACCAACAAAAGTAGGTACAGGAATAATGACGCATTTTGTGTTGGCCTTATGCGCAGCAAATTCCACAATTTCTTTCATGGTGTAAACAGTAGGACCCACCAAATCATAAGATTGATGAATGGCCGATGGCATTTTCAGAGACTTGGTAAATGCACTGGCCACATCATCTACGCTCACTGGCTGAAACTGCGCTCCAGAGTTTGCCAGAGGCATTGCTGGAAATAATTTCGTTAATTTGGAAAACAAATTAATAAATTGATCTTGAGCGCCAAAAATCACTGAAGGCCTAAAAATAGTCCAATCGAGGTTGCTGGCTTTGACTGCAGCCTCGCCATCACCTTTACTACGCTGATACATCGATGGACCATTTGAGTCTGCACCCAATGCACTCATATGCAGGTAACGCTTAAGACCATGCAACTGCATAGCAGTCATGATATTTTTTGGGAGCTCCACGTGAGCCGCTTTAAACACTTTGCCATAAGGCTGAGCAGGCTTGTCATGTAACACGCCAACTAAATTAATGACTACGCCACCAGGCTTGATTCGCGAACAAAGCTCTTGCAAAGAATCAAACTCGTGTACATCAGCATCCTCTAAGTGTACTTTCGGTAGCATGCGCAATTCACGTGCAGATGCTAAGTGCCTAGTAGGCAGTAGAACGGAGTAGCCTTCTGCTTGCAACTGGGCAGCCAAAACTCTGCCTACAAAACCGTTACCGCCAATTAGCAGAATGTCATATTTCATAAAATTCCAATGTAGTTGAAATACTAAGGTAACTCAGATGCGTTTGCTGCTTTAGGAGCAATCACACCTAAACGCTGCTTTAAAGACTGTGTCTGCCCATGCATCACTGATGAATAATACGTTGCATTAGCCAAAACGTTTTTTACATAAGTTCGTGTTTCATTGAACGGAATTGTTTCTGCAAAGATCGCGCCCTCAGTAGGGCTGGTGAGCTTTTCCCGCCAAGTTTTAGAGCGTGACGGGCCTGCGTTATAAGCCGCAGATGCCAGGACCCAAGAGCCATCTAGATCCACTAAGACCATATTTAAGTAATTACTGCCCAGTGTGAGATTGGTATTGGTATCAGCGAGCTTGTCATTGGTGTACGAGGTCATGCCAATTTTCTTGGCGACATACTTCGCCGTGTTTGGCATCACTTGCATCAAGCCTGAAGCACCCACTGAAGAGGAGGCATTCATGATGAAGCGTGACTCCTGACGAATCAACCCATATGCCCAAGCCAAGTTCAAATCAATTTGCTTAGCAATTGGCGATAGTTCATCACGATAAGGTGTTGGGTAGCGCAAGCTAAAGTCATGCTCTTGCTTAGTACGATCTGCCGTATTCACAACGCGGTCGTATAAACCGATCCGCTTGGCGTATTCAGCAGCTGCAAGCAACTGCTTATCACTCATATTGCGCAACTCCCAATTCCAGTCACGGTTGCCTTCAAAACGTAAGTTCATCGCATAGAAGCGCTCACCCCTAATAAAGCCTATACGTTGAGACATGGCTTCGATTTCTGCATCACTCACTTTGGTGCGGGCAGGTGCATGATTGGATTTACCTAAATCTTCGCGAGCAAGCTGTCCATAAAAGTTATATTGGTCAGCAACGAGTTCGAGGTTCTCGCGCGCTTTTTCATTTTGACCATCCATTTTTAATGCGCGTGCATACCAATAAGTCCAAGCGGGATCTTTACTGCGTACCGCTGGGTTCATGCCTTCAATGGCATTCTTTACCAAGGTCCAATCCTTGGCGCGCAAGCCTGCACGCACTTTCCACTCCTGACCCTCAGTAGAAAGAAGTTCGTTGTAGCCCAGGTCTTGCTGAAGACGATAGGCATCATCTGCATTGGGATCTAATTTCTTTGCGAGGAACTGTCCAATCACACCCCAAGCTACCGCCTGATTCTCCTTACTGTAGCGAGATGCATTTTGGGAAAAGTCTCTAAATGCCTTTGCAGGGTCTGCTTTAGCAGCCTTCACAATATCGGCAATAGGATCTTCGCCACCCAAGCGACGTGACATGGCGTCAAAACTCATCTCGCTAGCAGCGCGACCAATCGCTTTTGCTTCGCTCGGTGTCATACCACCAGCACCAACCAAAATAGGCACCAATTCTTGGCAAGCCTGACCGAAATAACGTGGATCCAATAATATTGCGCGTGCATCAATCGCCACTTTGGTTGGGTTCTCACCTTGAGCTAATTTTGACTGCAGTGAATAGCACTTCACCTGAGTGTCGTCATCCAAAAAAAACTTAGGGTACTCAGCATCAAAACGCGACCAATCTTTTCGCTTACCCAAAACGAGTAGCCAGTCATTGCGCATCCGATCGGCCAAAGCCGTATCTTGATATTGATTTAGAAAAGCCGCTACCTGAGCATCAGCGTTACTATCCGCACGAGCAACACCAGCGCTATCAAATAACTGGGGCTTAATACGGAAATAGGTTACATAGTCCTCATATGGGTAATTAGAGAGGCTAGCCGCTAATGTTTGTGCGCGAGCCACATCATTTCTCTTGGCTGCTTCACGCAATTCAATAAAAGTGCGATCGCCCTGCGTAATCTCAAAGGCTGAAACCCTAGTTTCTTTAGCAGGAATGGTTTTCTTGGCTTTTTCCGCAAAAATGCTGGGCGCAGAAACTGCAAGGGCTAGAAATAGAATCCCGCCTGCGGTTTTTTGCCAGCCACCAAGAATACAAAACTTCTTTTTCACCGTCTTACCTTATCGATTTACTATATCTCTTAATTTTCGCCTGATAATGGTCTATATGCACGGCAATTCTCCAAAATCGCTACGGCAAGACTTGCTAGCCCAAAGGAAACAGTTTGCGGCCAGCACAGGCTATTCCATCACTCAAGAAGCCATTTTGGCTGGGCTGGTTAGTTTTCTGGCTGACCATGACGCTCAAGTTCAATCCATTGCCTTGTATTGCCCTATACAAGATGAGCTTGATTTGCGACCTACACTATTAGCGTGGGTTGAGAGTAAGGCAGATAAAACGCTGGCCCTCCCCTTTGCGCGTCCCGATAAACATTTGGATTTTTATGCCTGGCAAGCTGGCGACCTACTCATTCCTAGTCGCCATGGTGTGCCTGAGCCGGATCCCAATAATCCTCGCAGGCCTCAAGTTACTCCAGACTGCATCTTGATTCCCTGTGTAGGCTGGTCAGAATCCAGGGTAGGCGATAAAACACATTATTGGCGGCTTGGGTATGGAGGCGGCTACTTTGATCGCACCTTGGCCCAGCTGCGTAAAGCCAAACCAAACCTACTATGCGTAGGTATTGGCTTTGATTGGCAAAAATTAGATGACTCTCAGTGGCAGGCTCAAACGCATGACGAGCCTTTAGATGCTCTACTCACTGAGTCGGGCTTAGTAATTACTTATTGAGACTGAGATTGTCTGCAATCGCTAGAACAGCATCCGCCTGATTGAGCGAATAAAAATGTAGCCCAGGTGCGCCAGCCACTAAAAGCTGATCGCAAAGATCGGTAACTACTTCTTCACCAAATGCACGAATCGAAGCAGTGTCATCGCCATAAGACTGCAAACGCAAACGAATCCAACGCGGAATCTCCGCACCACAGGCATCAGAGAAACGCAGCAGCTGAGTGCTATTAGTGATTGGCATGATTCCGGCAATGACTGGTTGCGTAACGCCTAGGTCATAGGCCTCATCAACAAAGCGGAAATAGGCATCACTATTATAAAAATACTGCGTTACTGCTGAATTGGCTCCAGCCTTCATCTTCTGCACAAAGAAATCAACATCCGTTGCAGGCGACTTGGCCTGCGGATGGCATTCTGGATAAGCTGCTACATCAATATGAAACCAATCACCAGTTTCTGCACGAATAAATTCGACCAATTCGTTAGCGTGATGAAACTCACCATACTGACCCATGCCAGATGGTAAGTCGCCACGTAAAGCTACGATACGCTTAACACCTAAGGCTTGATATTGCTTCAACATTTCGCGCACACTTTCACGCGAGCTACCAACACAAGATAAGTGTGGAGCAACCACAGCACCTGCAGCATGAATATCACTCACGACTTTTAATGTGCCAGATTGAGTAGAGCCACCAGCACCAAAGGTCACAGAATAAAAAGCGGGCTTGAGCGTTTCACTAAAACGCTCGCGCACGAGATGCAGCTTGCCCTCACCTTCAGGTGTTTTTGGAGGGAAGAATTCAACGCTTAATTCCATGATCTTGGGCCTGTATCTGTATCTCTATCTCTCTATTGAACAATATCTAGCAAGGGGCAAATTAATAACGATAGTGGTCAGCCTTATAAGGGCCTTCCTTCGTTACGCCAATGTAAGAAGCTTGCTGATCTGACAATACAGTTAACTGTGCATTCAATGTCTTGAGCTGCAAACGGGCAACCTTCTCATCTAAATGCTTAGGTAATGTGTAAACACCAACTGGGTATTTATCTGTACCAACTGCATTCCACAATTCCATCTGCGCAATCACTTGGTTCGCAAATGAAGAACTCATGACATAAGATGGGTGACCTGTACCGCAACCGAGGTTAACCAAACGACCTTTAGCCAAGATGATGATGCGCTTCTCAGGATTGCCATTCGCTGCCGGGAAAATCACGTGATCTACCTGTGGCTTAATTTCTTCCCACTTGTACTTCTCGATACCAGCAACATCAATCTCGTTATCGAAGTGGCCGATGTTACAAACAATGGCTTGATTCTTCATCTTCGCCATGTGGTCATGTGTAATTACATGGTAGTTACCCGTTGCTGAAACAAAGATGTCTGCCTTATCTGAAGCGTAATCCATTGTGACAACACGGTAGCCTTCCATCGCTGCTTGCAATGCGCAGATTGGATCTACTTCAGTAACCCAAACTTGGGCTGACAAGGCGCGCAAGGCTTGAGCTGAACCCTTACCTACGTCTCCATAACCACAAACCACTGCAACCTTACCGGCAACCATCACATCGGTAGCACGCTTGATTGCATCAACTAAAGATTCGCGGCAACCGTAGAGGTTGTCGAACTTGCTCTTCGTAACAGAATCGTTCACGTTAATTGCTGGGAACTTCAAATCGCCTTTAGCGAACATCTGATAGAGACGATGTACACCAGTAGTAGTTTCTTCAGTAACGCCTTTGACTTTTTCTAAACGTGTGGAATACCAAGTTGGGTCTTGCGCCAATTTCTTTTTAATGGCTGCAAACAAAATGGTTTCTTCTTCGCTAGTTGGGCGATTCAAGCAAGCTTGATCTTTCTCGGCGCGTGCACCGAGATGCAACAACAAAGTCGCATCGCCACCGTCATCCAAAATCATATTGGTGAAGCCATCATCGGCCCACTCAAAAATACGGTGGGTGTAATCCCAGTATTGCTCAAGAGTTTCGCCCTTGATTGCAAATACTGGTGTGCCATTGGCAGCAATTGCCGCAGCAGCATGATCTTGTGTAGAAAAAATATTGCAAGAGGCCCACTGCACTTCAGCACCGAGAGCTTCGAGCGTCTCGATCAACACTGCAGTTTGAATGGTCATGTGTAATGAACCAGTGATGCGTGCACCACGTAATGGCTGCTGTGATGCGAATTCGTCGCGAATCGCGATCAAGCCTGGCATTTCTGTTTCAGCAATGGCGATTTCTTTACGGCCAAAATCAGCCAAAGAAATATCTGCAATAGCGCAACGGGTTGCTACAAAATTATTTAAATCGGAAACGGTACTCATGAATGCTCCAGCTAAATACGATCCAATGCTGGAGTAGAAACTCGCTAGCCATTGAATCATGGGTTAGCGAGCGCAGTTGCAATTAGCAAACTCTAGAGTTACCTAAGAGCTCACTCCCTTCAAGCCTGGGGAAACACTGGTTCTCAGCATTCCTTGCAACGCTCCTTGAAGGTATGGCCAAATTGTAATCAATTTCGCCATATTTCGCCTCAATACAACAACATACTGCAAATTTACTGCCTAAAAAGCAGATTACAAGCCAGCAGCCGCGCGTAACGCAGGCGCCTTATCGCACTGTTCCCAAGTAAATTCTGGCTCTTCACGACCAAAGTGGCCGTAAGCAGCAGTTTTGCGATAAATCGGACGCAAGAGGTTCAACATCTTGACGATGCCTTTTGGACGCAAGTCAAAGTGCTCAGATACCAGTTGCGCAATCTTCTCGTCAGAGATCTTGCCAGTGCCGAAAGTGCTCACCATCACTGAAGTTGGCTTAGCTACACCAATCGCGTAGGAGATCTGAATCAAGCACTTGCTTGCCAGTCCTGCTGCAACTACGTTCTTGGCTACATAACGACCAGCATAAGCAGCAGAACGGTCAACCTTGGATGGATCCTTACCAGAGAACGCGCCACCACCGTGAGGGGCTGCACCGCCGTAGGTGTCCACAATGATCTTGCGACCTGTTAGACCGCAATCACCTTGCGGGCCGCCGATAACAAATCGACCTGTTGGGTTCACTAAGAAGTTAATCGCACCTTTAATCAAATGCTTTGGCAATACAGGTTTGATGATTTCCTCGATCACTGCTTCGCGCAATTTCTCAAGAGAAATTTCTTCATCATGTTGTGTAGAGAGAACCACGGTATCGATTGAGTCAGGCTTGCCATCCACGTAGCGCAAGGTTACTTGGGACTTCGCATCTGGGCGTAACCAATTCAAACGACCATCACGGCGCAGTTGAGACTGACGCTCAACCAAGCGGTGTGACAAATGGATTGGTAAAGGCATAAGCTCTGCAGTTTCGTCACAGGCGTAACCAAACATCAAACCTTGGTCGCCAGCACCTTGATCCAAGCCGTCGTCATGCGCCTTATCAACACCTTGAGCAATATCCGGGCTCTGCTTGTCATAGGCAACCAAAACCGCACAACCTTTGTAATCAATACCGTAGTCAGTATTGTCATAACCAATTTCACGCAAAGTATTGCGGGCTACTTGGATGTAATCCACATTCGCATTTGTAGTAATCTCACCGGCCAATACCACTAGCCCGGTATTACACAAAGTCTCTGCAGCAACGCGCGCAGTTGGGTCTTGAGCCAGGATTGAATCCAAGATGGCATCAGAGATTTGGTCTGCTACTTTATCGGGGTGACCTTCAGAAACAGATTCTGAGGTAAAGAAGTAATCATTTGCCATTGCATATTCCTTTAAAAATTAACACGATCTAAGGGACAACTCGACGTGCCAGGAACTTCAACGGCGACGCTTTAGCAGAATTTATGAATCGCCCTGCAAGTTGCCTTAACTCAGCGATGATGCAATTCTATCCGAAAAATGCCTTATTTATCAAGCACGGTTGGAAATTTGGCCCTAGCGCCAGCATTGAATATCATTAGAGGGTGCGCAAAGTCCTTCTTAAACTAATCCTCGCTGCAATAGCGGTATTGCCCTTATTCCTAGTTCAGGTGATTGGGGCTGCCTTAGGGATGCTGGCCTATGTAGGATCTAAGCAATATCGATCACTCTTCCGCCCTCAATACGAGGCGGTTGTGAAAAGCCATCATTTACCCCTGCAAATCTGGCGTGCAGCAGTTGCTTCAGGACAACTTTTTTCAGACAGCTTGTGGATTTGGCGCAATCCAGCAAAGGCCCTCAAGCTAGTCGAAGTCCAGGACTGGGATTTGGTGAAAGCGGCCATTAACGAAGGTCATGGCTTAGTTATGCTCACGCCTCACCTCGGTGGCTTTGAAATCATTCCTCGAGTCTTAGCTCAGCACTTCCCTGCCACAATCCTTTATCGCCCATCACGCCAAGAATGGCTTAACGAAGTGGTGGAAGAAGGTCGCACCTATCCCAATATGCATTTCGTACCAACCAACCTGAATGGCGTTCGTCAAATGACACGAGCACTCACTCGCGGTGAGGCTATAGGCATTCTTCCAGATCAAGTGCCTAGCGGTGGTGAGGGTGTATGGGTACCATTCTTTGGGCGCCCCGCTTATACAACTCCACTGCCAGCACGCTTAGCTAATCGCAACAACTCACCTGTTGTGATGTTTACTGCCAAACGCAAAGGGCTCGGTAAAGGCTGGCTTATGCAAGCCAAGAGATTAGAGCCGCTATCCGAAGATTCCGCCCTAGCAGCAGCCGAACTCAATGTTGCAATTGAAAATGCAATTCTGGTTGCGCCCAATCAATTCATCTGGGCTTACAACCGCTACAAACATCCCAGCGGAGCAGAATTACCACCAAGCAATTAGTTAATAAATTGATGATTTATTCAACATGACCTGGTTACAAAACGTTTTCAATTTTCTGGCGCTGAGCTTACTGCGCCTATTTGCATTTCTGCCTTACACCCTGACGATTTACATAGGCTATGGTCTTGGCTGGTTAGCAGCGCACATACCTAATGAACGCGCCAAGGTAGTTAAAACCAACTTACGCCTGTGCTTTCCCAGTCTGAGCGAAGACGAAATTGATGCGCTTGCTTTAGAGCACTGGAAATTATTTGGGCGCAGCGTGATGGAGAGAAGTCGTATTTGGCTCGGTAGCGGCAAGCAGATTACTGACATCGTCACCATCAACTCTGCGATTACGCTGGGTGATCGCAAGCCACGGCTCTTAATCAACCCTCACTTTGTTGGGCTTGAGGGCGGCTTCATGGCACTATCGGTTTTAGCAAGTCAGCATGACTGGCCACGTGGCGCAGGGCTCTACCAAAATATGAAGAATCCATTCTTTAATCAAAAGATGATTGAATGGAGAAATCGATTCGGCGGAAAATCGATTGAGAGGCAAAGTCGCTTACGTGATTTGATTCGTGAAATTCAAACAGGTAACTTTATTTTTATTGCGCCTGATATTGATCTCGGTCCACGTGACTCCGTTTTCGTACCCTTCTTTGGCATTCAAACCAATACGATCACTTCGGTCTCACGCTTAGCTAGACTCAGTGGCGCAGAAGTCTGCCTCATGACCACCACATTAAATCCCGATCGCATGGGGTACACCTGCAATATCAGCGCACCACTCCCCAATTTTCCAACAGATGATGTTGAAGCGGATACTGCGCGATTGAACAAATACATCGAAGACCTTGTTCGAGAAAGGCCGGCGGAGTACTATTGGGTACATAAACGCTTTAAACATCGGCCACCTGGCGAGCCAAGTCTTTACAAATAATTGGGATTCTTTTGAGTACGAATTTAAACAAGCCTGCACGCACATTACGCTTCACCAAAATGCATGGTGCTGGCAATGATTTCATTGTGCTTAACGGTATTGATCAAGACCTCAGCGATATCACTCGCCAGCAATGGCAAAAATTAGCCCATCGCCAATTTGGCATTGGTGCCGATCAAATTCTGCTCGTTGAAAAAGCCACGCGTCCGGATGCAGATTTTCGTTATCGCATTTTCAATGCGGATGGTGGCGAAGTTGAGCAATGCGGCAACGGTTCACGTTGCTTTGTTCGCTTTGTGCTCGACCAAGGTCTTTCTACAAAGAACCCATTGCGCGTGGAAGTAGCGCATACCGTTCTCACCTTGAGATCTCATGATGATGGCCAGGTGGAAGTGGATATGGGCGCGCCGATTTTTGAGCATAGCGAAATTCCTTTTAATGCAAGCGGCCTAGCAAGTAAGCAAGAGTTTCATGAAATGCTCTACGCGCTGCCTATTGCTACGCCTGCTACCCACGACAGCTGGATCGGTGTCTTGTCGATGGGTAACCCCCATGCAGTGCAAGTAGTGGGTGATGTTGATAGCGCACCCGTTCTCGAAGAAGGTACATCAATCGAAAAGGATGCGGTATTTCCGAAAAGAGTCAATGCGGGTTACATGCAAATTCTGAATCGCCATGAAATCAAGTTGCGCGTCTTTGAGCGTGGTGCCGGCGAGACTTTGGCTTGCGGCACAGGTGCATGTGCCGCAGTTGTCTCCGGCATTCGCCGTGGCTTACTCGACTCCCCGGTGAAGGTGCATACCCGTGGTGGAGATTTACAAATTGCCTGGGGCGGCATGATCAATGAAGTGGCTCAGAGCGTCATCATGACAGGCCCAGCCATTACCGTATTCGAAGGTGAAACAAAGATCTAAAGAGCGGAAATCCAGCAACTACCGCTACCACTACTACTCTTTAGATTAAATCCCGTACTTCTCACGATAGGATTTCACCGCTGGCAGGTAGCTTGTTAACTCCGAACTGCTTGAGGCAGTTAAGAAAGCCATCAAGTCGGCTAGGTTCGCAATTGCTACAACTGGCAATCCAAATTCTTGTTCCACTGCTTGCACCGCAGACTTGTCGCCAATCTCTGTAGCGGTCCCCGACTTTTCCATGCGATCCAAAGCAATCAATACTGCTGCTGGCTCAGCACCTGCATCCCGAATGAGTTTCACAGACTCGCGTACAGACGTCCCAGCAGAAATTACGTCATCAATGATGACCACTCTGCCCTTTACTGGGGCACCTACCAATGAACCGCCCTCACCATGATCTTTGGCTTCTTTGCGGTTGTAGGCATAAGGCACATTACGTCCAGCATCGACCAAAGCAATTGCAGTGGCAGCAGCCAAAGTAATACCTTTATAGGCTGGCCCATAAAGCATGTCGTATTGCAGACCAGATTCTTGCAAGGCTTTAGCGTAATAATGGCCAAGCGCACTAAGGCGGGCACCATCATTAAATCCACCCGCATTAAAGAAATAAGGGGAAAGTCGCCCCGCTTTAGTTTTAAACTCCCCAAACGACAAAACATTTGCCTCTAAGGCAAATTGAATAAAGTTATCTTGATTAGAATTTTTTGAGCTCATAGGCCTATATGTTACGCATCATTTCTGCCAACCTCAACGGTATCCGCTCTGCAGTCAAAAAAGGCTTTCTGCCTTGGCTTGTGAAGCAAAAAGCGGACTTTATCTGCATGCAGGAGCTCAAAGCTCAACAAGACGACTTAGAAGATGCCATTCTCAATCCAGATGGTCTACACGGCTTCTTTCATCATGCCGAGAAAAAGGGCTATAGCGGTTGTGGCATCTACACCCCGCATAAGCCCGACGAAGTGCTCTATGGCTATGGCAACGAAGAATTTGATGCTGAGGGACGCTACGTAGAGGCCCGGTTCAAAAAGCTGTCAGTAATCTCGGTGTATATGCCCTCAGGCTCTAGCTCTCCGGAAAGACAGGAAGCTAAATATCGTTATCTAGACTCTTTCTTGCCACACCTAGTTGAACTCAAGAAGTCAGGGCGTGAGATTGTCCTGTGTGGCGACGTCAATATTGCCCACAATGAGATTGACCTCAAAAACTGGAAAGGCAATCTCAAGAACTCGGGATTTTTGCCTGAAGAGAGAGCTTGGCTAACAAACCTGTTTGGCAAAGTCGGTTACGTAGATGTCTATAGAAAACTAGAGCCTGAAGCCACTGATACCTGCTACACCTGGTGGAGTAACCGCGGTCAAGCGTATGCAAAGAACGTAGGCTGGCGCATCGACTATCACATCACCACCCCAGGAATTGCGGCAAGCGCTAAGGATACTGCCGTTTATAAAGATGAGCGCTTCTCAGATCACGCTCCACTCACAGTGGACTACGACTGGTCTATTTAGCGACCTGTGAATCGTGCCGTTTAAATTCGACCACTTTGAAGTGAATGGTGAGCCAAATCAGAATTAATACCGGCGCACCAATAATCGCAGTACTAATAAAAAAGTTTGAGTAGCCAAAGTTATTTACAAAGACGCCCGAGAATCCAGCCAACCACTTTGGCAATAAGAGCATCATCGAACTAAACAATGCGTACTGGGTTGCAGAGTACTGAATATTTGTCAGCGCTGAGAGAAACGCAATAAAGGCGGCCGAAGCAATTCCGGAACTCAGGTTATCGGCAGAAATTACCCAGATCAAGCCATGCAAATCATGGCCCTGCGTCGCAAGCCAAGCAAATAATAAATTGCTGACGGCCGATAAGATTGCACCCAAGAATAAAATTCGCATCACACCAAAGCGCAATGTGAGAACACCGCCAAGGAAGGCTCCGACCAATGTCATCACCACACCAAAGACCTTGCTGACTGCTGCAACCTCATCCTTGGTGTATCCCATGTCTACATAAAACGGATTGGCCATAATGCCCATCACCACATCACTAATACGATAGACGGCAATTAAAGACAAAATCAAAACGGCGTGCCAGCCATAGCGTTTAATAAAGTCTGCAAATGGTTCAATCAAAGTTTGATGTAGCCATGCCCTTGCATTGCGGGTCTTTTCAAGCTCAATGCGAACGGGCTCTTTACTAAATAAGGTGGTGACCACGCCCACACCAATCGAGAGCGCCATACAAAGATAAGCAAATTGCCAGGCAGCAGGATCATAGCCAGCAGAGCCTGACTCAGCACGGGCGGCCAACCAAAGAACGCCGGCCCCAGCCCAAATTAAAGCGAGTCGATAGCCTGTTTGATACGTAGCGGCTAATGCTGCTTGATGATCACTATCTGCAGACTCAATCCGAAAAGCATCTAAAGCAATATCTTGAGTTGCAGAGCCAAAGGCAACTAAGAGTGCGCACCACACAATTGACGTGAGCTGAGCTTTGGGGTCAATGCTGGCCATACCGACCAGGCCAAGAATAATTAGCAACTGCGCAAAAAGCAGCCAGCTACGCCTTCTACCAAACAAGCTAGATAGCAAGGGAATGGATAGTCGATCTACTAAAGGCGCCCACATCCACTTAAACGCATAGATCAAGCCAACCCAAGTGAGGTAACCAATAGTACTGCGATCAATACCTGCTTCTCTTAGCCAAAAGCTCAGTGTTCCCAAAATAAGCAGTAAGGGTAGACCGGCGGAGAATCCCAAAAAGAGCATTCGGAGACAAGGCCATTCGAGATAAACCCGAAAATCTTTCAGCCAGGACTGAGCGCTACTAAGCACGTCGAACGCGGAACAGCGCTAAGCTTCCAAAAAGATTAGGCATCAAGGTAACTTGTCGCCCCTCATGCAAAATGCATTGATCCAGAATCTGCAAGCCCAAGCTCGAGGCTAACTTTTCAAAATCAGCAACGGTAAGAACGCGCACATTGGGTGTGTTGTACCACTGGTAAGGCAAGCTTTTCGAAACCGGCATACGGCCAAAACCAACGGCTAGGCGGTGTGACCAATGGCCAAAATTCGGGAAAGAGACAACCGACTCTTTACCCACCCTAACTACTTCACGCAAGATCTTTTCAGTTTCGTGAATAGTTTGCAGTGTTTGTGAGAGCACAACCGTATCAAAACTATTGTTCTCAAAGAGCGCCAAACCCCCTTCAAGATTTTGTTGAATGACGTTCAAACCTTTTTGGACGCAAGAAAGTACGCGCGCATCATCAATCTCAACGCCATAAGCATGCACAGGTTTTTGCTTTTGCAAATACTCCAAGAAGCTACCGTCACCACAGCCAAGATCCAAAACTTCGCTATTGGGCGCAATCCAGTTTGCTATTGCAGCAAAGTCTGCGCGCTTCATGATTTAGCCTCTAGCATTTGTTCGAAGTAAGCACGAATCAGATTGTGATAACGCGGATCATCCAATAAGAAAGCATCGTGCCCGTGTGGTGCATCAATCTCTGCATAACTCACTTCACTCTTATTGCTGAGCAAAGACTCCACAATCTCGCGACTGCGATTAGGTGGGAAGCGCCAATCGGTAGAAAAGCTCACAACTAAAAACTTGGCCCGCACCTCAGAAAGAGCGCGATTTAAGCTACCCTCATAACGACGAGAAGGGTCAAAATAATCAAGTGCCCTAGTAATGAGTAAATAAGTATTGGCATCAAAGTAAGTGGAAAACTTATCGCCCTGATGGCGCAAATAACTTTCCACCTCAAACTCCACATCAAAGCTGAAGCGGTAGTCATGAGACTCACCATTTGGTCTTTGCAGCTCGCGCCCAAACTTTTCCGCCATATCATCATCTGACAAATAAGTGATGTGGCCGACCATGCGCGCTAGTCTGAGACCACGCTTCGGCACTACACCGTGCTCATAGTAATTGCCGCCATGAAAATCCGGGTCAGACAAAATGGCATTACGCGCCACTTCATTAAATGCAATATTCTGTGCGCTCAATTTTGGTGTCGAGGCAATTACTAGGCAATGGGCAAGACGCTTTGGGAACTGGATGGACCAAGCCAATGCCTGCATACCGCCCAAGCTTCCGCCCATCACTGCAGCAAAACGACGAATGCCTAACTTATCAGCCAAGCGTGCCTGGGTATTCACCCAATCTTCAACCGTAATTACTGGGAAGTCTGCGCCATAGGGCTTGCTAGTGGCGGGATTGATGCTCATTGGCCCGGTAGATCCGAAGCATGAGCCTAAATTGTTAACGCCAATAACAAAAAAATGGTTTGTATCTACCGGCTTACCTGGCCCAATCATGTTATCCCACCAGCCGATATCTTTTGCATTATCAGGATTAGGACCGGCTACATGGTGGGATGCATTAAGTGCATGACAAACCAGCACAGCATTACTTTTATCGGCATTGAGCTTGCCGTAAGTTTCAATAACTAAATCGTAGCCCGATAAGATGGCGCCACTTTGCAAAGGCAAAGGCTCGGCAAAGTGGATGGTGTTTCTAGAGAGGTGTAGCTCGCTCATTCGGACAGAAGAATGCGAAGACTAATATCAGATGCTTCGGTTGGGAACTTCTTAAAGCCGCTACGAGCAAAGCGATGCCAGCGGCCCAAGACATAACTCATCAACATCGCTGCACGAATGCTGACTTCATCTTGAGATACGTTTGCCCAGTTACCGCCCTGAGTTTGAGCAATGCGCAGTGCCTGCTTTAAGGATGCCTCTACACGATCGAGTACTTGTGTAATGCGGTCTTGTAGACGATCATCTTCTTGCAATAATGCGTCCCCCAAGAGAACACGAGTCATGCCGGGATTCTTTTCGGCGAAGAATAAAAGCATCTGCAAAATGCCACGAGCTTGCGCAAGCCCAGATTCTTCCTTTTGATTAATCTGATTAATCAAACCAAAAACAGTTTGCTCAATGAAGGAGATCAAGCCTTCGAACATCTGCGCCTTACTAGCGAAATGTCGATAGAGTGCCGCCTCTGAAACCTGAATTTTTGCCGCCAACGCCGCAGTTGTTACACGCTCACCCTTAGGGTTTTGCAACATCTCGGCCAATACTTGCAAGATTTGCAAGCGGCGCTCACCAGGGCGTGGACGCTTGCGTGTCTTACCCTCTTCGGCAACTGTTGCCTCGATTTCTGATGCAGTAGGGTCTAAAGAATCACGCATACCTATATCTCTTATTCAACTCTTAACGAGAGCGAATCATTGTTCCAAAAGCTTGCTCCGTCAGAATCTCTAACAATAAAGAGTGTTCAATTCGTCCATCAATAATATGAACGGAATTCACACCACTCTTTGCCGCATCTAATGCAGAAGAAATTTTCGGCAACATCCCACCAGAAATCGTGCCATCAGCAAAGAGGCCGTCAATTTCACGGGCAGTCAGGTCGGTTAAGAGCGTGCCATTTTTATCCATCACACCAGGAATATTGGTCATCATGACCAATTTCTCTGCATGTAAAATTTCCGCCATCTTGCCAGCCACTAGATCAGCATTGATGTTGTATGCTTGGCCTTCTTCACTAAATCCAATTGGGGAAATCACCGGAATAAATGCATCGTCTTGCAGTGCTTTAACAACCGCCGGATTAATAGCTTCGATCTCACCAACAAAACCTAAATCAATGGTTGCGCCAGCCTTCTTTTCATCGGCAACAAACATTTTCTTCGCGCGAATCAAGCCACCATCTTTACCAGTCAAACCAACAGCCTGGCCGCCAAAGTGGTTAATCAACATCACAATATCCTGCTGCACTTCACCACCAAGAACCCACTCCACTACCTCCATGGTTTCTTCGTCGGTTACACGCATACCTTGAATAAAGGTGCCAGTTTTACCAATCTTCTTGAGGGCCTCATCAATTTGTGGGCCGCCGCCGTGGACCACCACTGGATTCATACCAACCAGCTTCAGCAAGATGACATCACGGGCAAAGCTTTCCTTCAAACGCTCTTCGACCATGGCGTTTCCGCCGTACTTAATCACAATAGTCTTACCGTGATACGCACGAATGTAAGGCAAAGCCTCGGCCAAAATCTCCGCTTTTAATAAAGGAGAAATTTCGCTAATAGATGGGGATTGCTTGGTCATTGCTACTTTTATATTCAATCTAGTAATTAATCGCCAAACAACTTTTGACGAAGCTCACGGCGCTCTTGCGCCTCGAGAGAGAGGTTGGCTGTTGGACGCGCAATTAAACGGTTCAAGCCAATCGGCTCTCCAGTCTCCTCACACCAGCCATAATCACCAGACTCGATACGGGCCAAAGCTTGCTCTACTTTTTTCAATAACTTGCGCTCACGATCACGCGTGCGCAACTCAAGAGCATGCTCTTCTTCAATCGTTGCACGGTCCGCCGGATCAGGAACCAAAATGTTTTCACGCAAATGCTCTGTGGTTTCAGAGGCGTTTTTCAAAATATCGTCTTTTAAGGTCAGAAGCTTTAGACGGAAAAAATCGAGTTGAGCTGCATTCATATAGTCCTTTTCGGACATCTTGAGCAATTCAACCTCTGTTAAAGGAGCACCCTTTGCAACCTTTGCACTTGCAGCCTTAGTAGGCGCTTTTGCTGTAGCCGTAGATTTCGTTGGTGTTTTTACCGTCATTTCGTTCTTTCAGTGGATCTAAACCATTATTACTTCATTCTGCCAAACTTTTACTGCCCTTTTGCCAATATTTATCAATATTGACCGTGGCGGCGGATTGTACTTTATATTTTTTAAACTAAACAGCCCTCAAGCCCAGCCAGTAGCGTGTCTTTAGGTAAATCGATGCCAATAAAGACCATGCGGGTTTGCTTGGGTTCGGCACCCCATAAACCAGCCATATCGCTACCCATCATCTGATGAACGCCCTGGAACACGACTTTTCGGTTAGTTCCCTTCACATAGAGGACGCCCTTATAGCGCAACATCTTCTCTCCGAAGACCTCCAAAATGCCTCCCAGGAAGTCCTCTAGTTTTTTATGATCAAAGGGTTTATCACTACGAAAAACGAAGGATTGGATGCGGTCTGTATGGCCGGCATGGCCATGATGATCGTGACTATGGTCATGCCCACAAGTGGCGTGGTCATGGTGGTCATGGCTGTGGTCATGCCCACAAGTAGCATGGTCATGATCGTCTTGCTCCAAAAAGTGAGGGTCAATATCGAGCTTCGCGTTCAAATTGAAGCCCTTGAGATCCAAAACGGCATCCAAAGGAACTACACCCTTAGAGATACCCTGAATCGGAGCGCGAGGGTTCATATGCATTAAGCGATTGCGTAAAGTATCCACTTCAGCAGGCGTTACTAAATCTGTTTTGGTGATGAAGATTTGATCGGCAAAGCCTACTTGGCGCTGCGCCTCTTCATGCTCAGTCAGTTGCTGCGGGCCATGTTTAGCATCCACAAGGGTGACCACTGCATCTAATACGTAATGATCTGCAACATCATCATCCATGAAGAATGTTTGCGCCACCGGGCCTGGATTAGCTACACCAGTAGTCTCAATGACTACGCGCTCAAAGCTAATTTTTTTATCTTTGCGCTGCTCCCAGAGAGTATTAAGTGCCTCAACTAAGTCGCCACGAATGGTGCAGCAAATACAGCCATTGCTCATTTGCACAATATTCTCTTGATTGTCTTGAACCAAGATGTCGTTGTCGATATTCTCTTCGCCGAACTCGTTCTCAATCACGGCTATTTTTTTGCCATGCTCGGCCGTCAGGATGTGTTTGAGCAAAGTGGTTTTGCCGCTACCTAAAAAGCCTGTGAGAATTGTTACCGGAATTAACGCCATCATTGATCCTATCAAAATCTATAAATACATTCCCCAAACGGGAAACCTTCTATCTTACCGAGTTCCTCAGGCTTTGCCAGCCTTTGCGCGTGGATGGGCTTTATCGTATGCCTGCGCTAGGTGTTGGAAGTCTAAAGAGGTATAAATCTGCGTACTAGCGATGCTGGCATGCCCCAGCATCTCCTGAACTGCCCGCAAATCTTGGGACGATTGCAATACGTGGCTAGCGAAGCTATGACGCATCATATGTGGATGCACATGGGTTGGTAGACCAGCTCTCATTGCCAAAGTCCGCAGACGTGCCTGCACTGTCCGAGGAGATAAACGCGCACCCGTAGCAGAAATAAACAAAGCCAGCGATAAATCCGCTTGCTCGAGTTGGTCGCGGACCGCACGCCAAACTTTGAGGGATTGCATTGCGGGCCCACCAATCGGAACTGAGCGGCGCTTACCACCCTTACCCAAAACTGTTACTTCTGCAGCATCCCAGTCTAACCATCCAGCAGACTCGTGTTGGCGATCCTTGCTTTGCATCACATCAACGCCTAGAAGCTCTGATAAACGTAGGCCTGAGGAATACAGCAAATCGATGATCGCTGCGTCACGCACCGTCTCTAAATCTTTTTTTTCTTCAGCTTCTTTTACGGCTTGATTTACTAAAGAGAGCACCTGTTCAACCGAAAGTGCTTTAGGCAAAGACTTCAGACGTTTGGGGGCCTTCACATCATCTACAGGATTGGCGACTAGGTTTGCAGTCACTCTTCCCGCCTGTGCATCACGACGGGCATCTTTTTCAGTCAACCAGTCATACCAACCTCGCCACGCAGAAAGTGCTCTAGCAATCGTACGAGATGATTTTCCTTTGGAGTGCAAGCGACCAGCCCAGCGACGTACATGCGCATTCGTTACTTTTAACAAATCAACAGCATCATCTGTTGCCAATGCCTGCAACTCGCCGAGATCCATGCGATACGCTTTAAGCGTGTGAGGTGAGAGCTGCCTCAATACATGCAGCTCGTGCAAATACTCTTGCACCAAGGGATGAAGATCAGCTGGTACTTGGCTCATAAGCCTGGATACGATCAAAAGCTGCAGCAGTGAGTTCAGCAATTTGACGCAAATAGAATGCGCCCATATCAGCAGTAAAACGAGACTCGTCTTTACTTGCTAACAAAAGCACTGCTGGTGATTGCGCCACGCCAATACTTTTTCCTAGTGGCAGACCAATAGCGACCATGCTTTGCCACTCAGGATCGATGGTGACTTGAGTTGCCAACAAATCCACGCTAGCAGCGACCAACTCTTTAGCGGAGCCACATAGAGGCGTATCAATCCAAGGACCAAATGCCGTATTAGGTGAGAGTAGTTGCGCCGACTCCACCTCAAAAACTTCCGCCAATCCAGCCGTCACCGCAGACTCAACGTCCGCCTTTGTATTTGCACCCATGAGGCGCAATAACCAAGCCACCAAACTTTGCTGAGTCTTGTCATTGCGACTACCAAAGTGCAACATCTCACTTAGGCGACGATTGAGCTCTTGGTTCTGAGTGCGCAACAAAGTCATCTGACGCTCTTGCAAGGAGATCGCGCGATCTTCATGTGGATGCTTCAAGCGGATTTCATTTAAGAGATTGGCGTAGCGCTCAAAAAAACCTGGGGTAGCGCGCAACCACTCCGCCACCAATTCTTCTTGTTCGGCTTGCTTAGGATCGATTGCGCTCATCTATGTCTCTCTCGCTTATTTTCTGATTTAATTTGTTTAGCTCAGCTTTTTACGCAGAAGCTCATTCACCTGACCTGGATTGGCTTTCCCTTGTGAGGCTTTCATAATCTGGCCAACCAAGGCATTGAAAGCCTTTTCTTTACCAGAGCGGAACTCTTCAACCGACTTCTCGTTGGCCGCCAAGACCTTATCAATCATGACCTCAAGCTCACCACTATCGCTAATCTGCTTCAAGCCTTTGACGTCAATTACTTGATCAACAGTGCTAATAGCTTTGCCTGCGATAGCCTCTTCCCACAGAATGGCAAAGATATCTTTTGCAATCTTGTTAGAGATGGTCCCATCTGCTACGCGAGTTAATAGTGGTGCTAAACGCTCCGCTTTCAACGGCGCATCTGCAGTTGCAATACCAGCACGATTTAGTGATGAAGCGAACTCGCCCGCAATCAAATTAGCCGCAGCTTTTGCCAAAGACTTACCAACAATAGCCAGAAGCTCTTCAAATACTTTGGCAGTGTCGCGATCTTGCGTGAGCAATTGCGTGTCGTAAGCACTTAAGCCAAACTCGGTTTGCCATTGCTCCCGCAGCTGTGCTGGTAATGCTGGCATCTTGCTGCGTACATCAGCAATCCATGCGTCATCAATCACAACTGGCAATAAATCTGGGTCCGGGAAATAGCGATAGTCGTTTGCATCCTCTTTACTGCGCATGCTGCGAGTCTCTTGACGATCAGGGTCGTATAAACGGGTTTCTTGAACGACTGTTCCGCCATCTTCAATTAATTCAATTTGACGACGCACTTCATATTGAATCGCTTCTTCCAAAAAGCGGAAGGAGTTCAAATTCTTAATCTCGCAACGAGTACCAAATTCCTTTTGACCAACAGGTCTAACAGATACGTTGGCATCACAACGGAAAGAACCTTCTTGCATATTGCCATCACATACCCCAAGCCAAACAACTAGAGTGTGAAGTGCTTTTGCATAAGCCACTGCCTCAGCAGCACTGCGCATGACTGGCTCAGTCACAATTTCCAACAATGGTGTACCGGCACGATTCAAATCGATGCCACTAGATGCTTCACCATGCGGACCTAAGAAGCCCTCTTCGTGGACTGACTTACCGGCGTCCTCTTCCATATGGGCGCGGGTGAGCTCAACTACCTTGACTTGATCGCCAACCAATATTTCCAGATGGCCGCCAACGACCACAGGAAGATCCATCTGACTAATCTGATATCCCTTTGGTAAGTCCGGGTAGAAATAATTTTTGCGCGCAAAAATACTTGCCGGCGAAATTTTTGCGCCAACTGCCAAACCAAAACGAATGGCGTGCTCAACTGCTTGGCGGTTCAACACTGGCAACACGCCCGGTAACGCCAAGTCAACAGCACAAGCTTGCGTATTCGGTCCCGCACCAAAGCGAGTACTTGCGCCACTAAAAATTTTGGATTGTGTTTGTAACTGTGCGTGGGTCTCTAGACCAATAACGATTTCCCATTGCATCATGCCACCTCACTTGCTTGACGCAAATGCCAGTCACTATTTTGCTGATATTGGTGCGCCACTTGAAGTAAGCGCGCCTCAGAAAAATAATTCCCAATTAACTGCATGCCGATAGGCATCTGGCTTGAATTAAATCCACAAGGAACACTCATCGCTGGCAGTCCCGCCAAATTGGTTGAGAGCGTGTAAATATCTTCTAAGTACATTTGTACTGGATCTTTTGATTTTTCGCCTAAGCGCCACGCAACATCTGGCGCAACCGGCCCCAAGATCACATCGCACTTTTCAAATGCCGCTTGAAAATCGGCTGCAATAATCCGACGAATTTTTTGAGCCTGTAAATAATAGGCATCGTAATAACCATGACACAGCACATAGGTGCCAACCAAGATACGACGCTTTACTTCTGCGCCGAATCCTTCGGTGCGTGATTTCTTATACATATCCGATAAATCGCGATATTCATTTGTGCGGTGTCCGTAGCGCACACCATCGAAGCGACTCAAATTACTTGAGGCTTCGGCAGGAGCTAAAACGTAATACACCGGTATGGATAGTTTCGTTTTTGGCAAACTCACTTCAAGCAATTCCGCACCCAATTCTTGCAGAGCTTTTGCTGCGGTGTTAACTGCATTAGCCACTTCTGGCGCTAAACCTTCCGCAAAAAATTCTTTTGGCAAGCCAATGCGCAAGCCTTCCAAAGGTTTTGCTGGATTAGAGCCACTCTCTTTCCACGACTGGGTGAGGTAACGACCGTAGTCCTCACCAGAATCTGCCAAAGAAGTAGAGTCTCGCGGGTCATGGGAAGACATTGCTGTGAGCAATAGGGCGCAGTCCTCTGCGGTCTTGCCCATTGGGCCAGCTTGATCTAATGAAGACGCATAAGCAATCATTCCGTAGCGAGATACACGACCATAACTCGGCTTGATTCCAGTTAATCCGCAAAAAGCTGCTGGCTGTCGTATGGAGCCGCCAGTATCAGTACCTGTAGCGATCGGCGCCAATCCTGCCGCTACTGCCGCTGCAGAACCCCCAGACGAGCCGCCTGCAACATATTCTGAATTCCAGGGGTTTAAGACTGGTCCATAGGCTGAATTTTCATTGGAGGAGCCCATTGCAAACTCGTCCATATTGGTTTTGCCAAGGCAAACCATGCCGGCACCATTAGGGTTGAGTTCGTCCGGAATTCCAAGGTTTGCCACTACCGTGGCATCAAATGGACTGAGGTAACCCTCGAGCATTTTGGATGCGGCAGTCGACTTCCAACCGCGCGTCACAAAGACATCTTTGTGGGCAACTGGGATACCCGTCAATTTTCCAGATTTTCCAGAAGAAATAATTTTATCTGCTTTATAGGCTTGCTCTAAACTTAAGTGAGCGCTTACATCAAGATATGCATTCCAGTGTTTTCCGGCCTCAATACGATCCAAAAAGTGCTTTGTCAGCTCAGTACTGGAGACCTCTTTAGCAGCCAAGGCTTTGGCCATTAAGGCGATGGGGGTTTGGTGCCAGCTCATTCGATCACCTTTGGAACTAGGAAGTAGCCATCCTGCACAGCAGGGGCGGATTGCATATTTTCAGAGCGATGGTCGGTTTCAGTAACCGTATCACCGCGCAAAGGTTGCGCCAAATCACGCAAAAAGAGGATGGGGTGAGCTAGAGGGGCAAGACCGCTCGTATCGACAGCCTGCATCTCCTCAACCAAGGCAAAAACTGCCTGTAATTGGGGCAATACTGCCTCGGCTTCTGCCTGACTTAACTCAAGGCTGGAAAGGTGCGCAATGCGCTGGACATCATCAAGTTTCATGGGGCGCTAGAGTATCATTCCTGTATATATTTTTTAACACTTACTTATTTTCCCACTACATCATGTTTGGTTTTTTCCGCAGCTACTTTTCTAATGACCTGGCTATCGACCTAGGTACCGCCAACACCTTAATTTACATGCGTGAACGGGGTATTGTGCTTGATGAGCCGTCAGTTGTGGCAATTCGCACTGAAGGTGGCCCAAATGGCAAAAAAACCATTTTGGCAGTCGGAACCTGCTAGTTTGTCTTCCTTGGTTTGGTATACTTGATACCAATCAGCAGACAATTTATTATCTACAATAAA